>CAXTPM010000243.1:0-7460 GCA_964245865.1 uncultured Fimbriiglobus sp.
CCAGGGCAGCGCGTCGGCTTGAACCGATCAACCGCTATTGTGCAGCGACTCTAATATTTATCTATATTGTTCGAGCCGAGGAGGCGCGATGCCCATCGATCTTAACCCAGTTGACGCGGCGCAAAAAGCCGCCACTGTTGCGGTACCGTGGCTACGCCGCAAAGTGGCCGGTTTTAGGATCAACAAACCCGTTAACCACGAATTGGTGTACGAAAAGCACCACACAGTCACCGGCAGTTATTGGTTCGACTTCGGGCTAGACTTAGTGCTGTTCAATCAGCAGGAAGACCAATACTGGCCGCAAACACGCCCGGTTCTCGACCCTCGGAACAAAACTTGGAGCGGCTCCGTCGTCATTTGTGATAGAATCGGCGTCCCATCAAGCATCATACTTGCGGCTGTCAACTCGGACATCAGGACGATGGTCGAACACTATGGTAGGGTCGAGTCGATTACGAAACAGTGGATATCTTTCAAGTTCGACCGTCTACCCGACGGGTTTAAGGCACTCGACCGTGTCGCGGTGACACTGGTGGCCAAGCCGGGTGGGTAACTTTTTGTTGTCCGCGCGGCGGTAGCTCACAGACCCCGCGCGGGTAAGCTAATTCATTCCGCCTCGAACCGCACCCCCATCGCGAACAGAATCCCCACGTTATAGATGTTCCCGTCCTGCGGCGGCACCACGTTCGAGCTGGTGTACGCCCACTCGACCCGCGCTTCGTTCTCCGAGGCTGAGCGCTGCGAACTCCGGCACCGATCCCGTCGCCGGTACGGTGTGGGAAGTAGCTCCAGCGAGCTTTCTTCCGCCGCGCGTGACTGAAGTCGTCCGCCCCACTTCCCCTTGCACCCCCCGCTTAGTCCGGCTATCCCCCCGCCACGCCCCCCCACGCCGGGGCGGCGAGCGGGAGGGGGCAATCCGAATGGCCAGCGACGAATCCGGCGCGGTGGTCGAGACCGGCCACCTCACCAAAATCTACCAGGACCGGCAGATCGCGCTGAACGACGCCACGGTGGTGATCGAACCCGGCGCGGTGCTCGGGCTGCTCGGCCCCAACGGCGCGGGCAAGACGACATTCCTGCGCCTCATCCTTGGCCTGCACCGCCCGACGGCGGGGTGGGCGAAGCTGTTCGGCCGGCCGATGCACCCCAACGCGGCCGAGTTGCGCCGGCGGGTCGGCTACATCCCCACTAACCCGCAGTTCCCGAAGGGCATGACGCCCATCTCGTACCTCGACTACATCGGGCGCCTGTTCGGCATGCCGCGCGACGCCCGCAAGCCCCGCCTCGCCAGCCTCATCCGCGCGGTGGACTTGTTGCCGCACTCGGGGGAAGTCATTGCCCACTTCACCCCCGGCATGACCGCGCGATTGGCCGTGGCCGCAAGCCTCATCAACGAGCCGGATTTACTGATCTGGGACGAGCCGACGCACGGGCTGGATATCGAAGCGCGCCGCAGCATGCTGGAACTCATCAAGACGCTCGCGGCCGAGAAGACGATGATTCTGTCGAGTCACAACCTCTCGGATGTCGATGAGGTCTGCAACCACGCGGCCGTGTTAAACAAGGGCCAACTAATCTTCCACGGCACGCTGCAAGACCTGAAGGGCCGCATCCGCCGCAATCATTACGAACTCGACCTCGAAGGGGACCAAAAATCGATCGCCAGGGTCGTCGCCCCCATCAAGGGGATGAAGGAAGTGGTCGCGGTCTCCTTGCGCAACCGCCGGCTCGACTTGAAGCTTGTCGATGACGTGCCGAACACGATGATCCTCGCGCAGATTTTCCAGACCCTCTCGGACAGTAAAATCGCCCTGGTGAGCGTGCGCACGGTGGGGATGCAGACCGAGCAAGCCTACCTCGACGTGCTGGAGCGCGAGGAGTCTCGCGGGTTCACGCGGCTGTACTCCACGCCGGAGGCGGCCTAGCCGGCACGAACACACGGGCGCAACGACCATGGACTCGACCGCCCCCGCCGGCATCCGCTACAGCCGCCTGCTGCCGTACTGGGCGGTACTCACCACCGACTTCCGCCAGACGGTGTCGAGCTGGGTCTACCGCCTGTGGGTCTTGATGAGTGTCGCCGGGGCGGCGGGCTACCTGCTCTACAACGTCGGCGTCCAGCGCGAGGCCGGCCTGGCCACCGCCGCGAGCCTGCAGAGCGAACGGCTGCTGCGCGGTCTGGCCGTCGGCGGCCTGGGGCTGGTGGCGCTGCTGTCGGTGAGCAGCATTTCCAGCGAGCGCGGCTCGGTCGCCGACGCGGTGCTCAGCCGCGGCATTAGCCGCCACCAGTATTTCTTGGCGAAGTGGCACGCGCGCCTGCTCGCGGTGCTGCTGACGTTCGCCGTGCTCTCGGCCGTCATTCTGGCGGCGCACACGACCCTCCTCGACGGCGACCTGACGCTCAAGGGCGCGACCGCCGCCGTCATCCTCGTCTGCCTGGTGCTCGCCGCGGTCGTCAGTTGGGGCGTCACCGTCGGGGCGCTCGCCAGCGGCACGGTCATCGGCATCACGCTCTTTTGGGTCGTCATCTACGGCGGACTCGCGGCCGCGAGCCTGCTGCCCGAGCCGTTTCCGACGCCCCAGTCCCTGCTCGGCCACCTGCACCTGATCCTCAGCGGCCAGGCCAAGCCCGACTCGCTCGCCACCGAGGCGCTCGCGGCACTGGTCGCCACGGCGGTCGCGGCCGCGGTAGGGCTGGTCGGCTTCGGGCGCAAGGACGTTTGAGGAGGCCGGCCGACGACTGCCGGCGAGCGAGGTTCCCGGCGTGGCCGGGAACCCCCAGGGCGTTGCCCTGGGTCTTGGGCTGGCGGTGGCCCGCGCGCCTAATATGCCCCCATGAGACTCGACTTCGACCCCAACTCGCCCCTGAGTGAGCGCGACGACCTCGCCAAGCGCCAGTTCGCCGGCCTCACCCTCGACCCGCAGGAGCGCGGCCCGCGCCTCGGGGGCCGCACGCACGCGCTCAACCTGCTAAACAGCTACGACGCCTCCCGTTACGGGCGCAGCCGCAACTTCCTCGACGCGCCGGTGTCGCGCCTCTCGATGTACCTGCGGCACGGCATGATCGGCACGGTCGAGCTGCGCGACCTCATCCGTAGTCGGTACGACAAGCAGCCGGAGATCGCCGAGGAGTACCTGAAACAGCTCACGTGGCGCGACTTCTTCGAGAAGGCGCTCGACTGGTACGGCGCGGCACTGCAAGACGACCTTGAACCCGCCAGGCACGGCGCCGCCCGCCGCGTCCCGCTGCCGGTGGACATCGCCACCGGCCGCACGGGGCTGCCGTGCATGGACGGCATCCTCGCGGACCTGTTCGGCACCGGCTACCTGCACAACCACGAGCGGCTCTGGTTCGCCGCGTACGTGTGCCACTGGCGCGGGATCAAGTGGACGGAGGGGGCCAAACTCTTCCGCCAACATCTGTACGACGGCGACTTTGCCTCGAACAGCGCGAGCTGGCAGTGGGTCGAGGGCACCTTCGCCAACAAGCCGTACTTCATGAACCAGGAGAACATCCAGAAGTATTCCAACGACCGCTGGTGCAGCACCTGCCCGGTCGTCTGCCCGTTCAAGGCCGACTACCCCACGCTCGAACGCCGCCTCTTCTCCGGCAGCGAGGCGCCCCTGGCCCGCCAACCCGTGCGCGGCGAGGGGCCGAAACTCGCCGGGGGCACGCCGCCGCCCGAGCCGCCGCCCGCCAGTGGGAGGGCCGATTCAGTGGTCTGGGTCCACGACGCGGCCATCAGCCGCGAAGACCCGGCCCTGAAGGCGAACCCGACGGCCGCCGTGGTGTTCGCGTTCGACGAGAACTGGCTGCGCGCCGAGCCGTGGAACTTCCACCGCGTCGCGTTCGTGCTCGACGGGCTGGCCGACCTGTTCGAGTCGATCCCGAACCCGGTCAAGCAAGTCCGCCTCGGCAACCTCGCCGCCGAAGTCGGGGCGTTCGCTCGCGAGGTCGGGGCGACGGCAGTCCACGTGACCGACCACCCCGCGCCGGGGGTGCGCGAGACCGCCGCGGGGCTTGAGGCCGACTTCGCCGTGACGCGCCACAAGCGGCCGGCGCTGACGCAGTACGACCAGGAGCCGGTGCGGTTCATGCGGTTCTGGGACAAGGTCGCGCCGCAGGTGCTGGGGTACAAGCCGTCGAAGTCGCAACGGCCGCACAGGTAGGGGTGTCGGATAAGAGGTTTAGCCGCGGAGGCGCGGAGTAAACGCGGAGGGAGAACAAGCGATCTTGCTTTCCGAACACAACGCCTGTCCTCCTCTGCGTTTGCTCCGCGCCCTCCGCGCCTCCGCGGCTAAACCTCTCCTCCCTTATGCCAAAAACTCCCGACAAGTCCGACCTCCCGAGTAAGCCCTGCGCCCGCTGCGGCCGGCCGTTCGCGTGGCGCAAAAAGTGGGAGCGCTGCTGGGCGGAGGTGAAATACTGCTCGGAGCGCTGCCGCAGCGGACCAGGGGTGAACGCCAAGTGACCCGCACCCCCGTCAACCTCGTCACCGGCTTCCTCGGCGTCGGCAAGACCACACTTTTGCTGAGTCTCCTCGAACAAAAGCCGCCCGGCGAGCCGTGGGCGGTGCTGGTGAACGAGTACGGCGAAGTCGGCCTCGACGCCGCACTCATCGCCGACGGCGATCACAGCGGCGTGACGGTGCGCGAGGTCGCCGGGGGGTGCCTCTGCTGCGCCGGCGCCGCCGAGTTCCCCGTCGCACTGCACTTCCTGCTGCGCGAAGTGTCCCCGGCGCGCGTGCTCATCGAGGCGTCGGGCCTGGCCCACCCCGCGCGGCTGCACGACCTGTTGGTGCGGCACTACGCAGCCCGGCTAGAGCCGCGCGCGAGCCTCGGCCTCGTGACGCCGCGCGACCTCGCCACGCCGGGGATGACGCACAACCCCGTGTTCCTGGAACAAGCCGAGTTCGCGGACGTGCTAGTCCTGACGCACGCCGACGAGGCGACCGCCGCCGACACCGAGGGCTTCCGGGCGTTCGCCGAGTCGCTGGACCCGCTGAAACTGCTCTACGCCGCCGCGGAGTTCGGCCGCATCGACCCCGCGTGGCTGGATTTGAGCCGCCGCGACGAGGTTCGCCCCGCCGGCCCCCCGTCCGAGTCCGGCGTCAAGGGTAGGAGTTTCGCCTACCCGCCGGGCGTGGCGTTCGACTGGCCGGGGCTGAAAGCCTGGCTGGGCGGGCACCCGCGACTCGGCCGGGTGAAGGGGATCGTCCGCACGGCGGCGGGCGACTGGGTGGCGTTCAACCGCGGCCGCCGCGACTCGCCGCTGGTGGCCAAGCTCAGCAGCCACCGGCGCGACTCGCGGCTGACGCTGTTCGGACAACCCGGTGAGGCCGTCGAGTGGCCCGGTGTCGAGGCCGAGTTATTGCGACTTACGACACAGATTTGACGCCGACACTACGCACCGGGCCGGGTGGGGGCACGCAGGCTCGCCAGGAGTTCGTGCAAGTCCTCCGAGATCGCCACCTCGTCGTCGAGGAAGTCCTTGAGCCAGATGAACTTCTGGCGCTGCGCCATCGCCACCAGGGGCAGCAGGTCGCCGAGGCGCACGCGCACCGCCGGGTCGGGGCGGAACCCGCCCCCGCCGCCGGGCAGGTCGTCGTCGCAAGTGTCGATCTCTTCGGCCCGGTAGACGCGCAGTTGGGCGGCCATGCGGTCGGTCCTCCGTGATGCCCTTCGCGGCCTGTAGTACGCCCCTTTTCGGCACCCGGCGGGGCGGCACTCGACCCCGAACGCGCCGAATCGGACCCGGCCCGCCGCGCCGCGCCGCGGGGCCGCTAAACTAGGCGTGTCGCACGGGTGGCAGGGGGGCGCACGCGGTGGCAAACTTCGCAGTCATCGGCTCGGGCGGCTGGGGCACCGCGCTCGCCGTTCACCTCGCCCGGCACGAGGGGCGCCACGCGGTGAGCCTGTTTTGCGCCAACCCGAGCACCTGCGCCGACATCCTCGCGCGGCGCGAGAACCGCCGGCAACTGCCGGGCGTGACTCTGCCGGAGGCCGTTCGCGTCACCGCCGACCCCGCCGAGGCGGTCGCGGGCGCCGGCGCCTGGGTGCTCGCGGTGCCAACGGCGCACCTGCGCGGCGTGCTCGAGCGCTTCCGGGGGCTGGTCTCGGACCCCGCCCCCGTGGTGGTGAGCCTCACCAAAGGGATCGAGCGCGAGACGTTCGCCCGGCCGAGCGCGATCGCCGCCGAGGTGCTGGGCGTCTCGGGGGTGGTCGCCCTCTCGGGGCCGAGCCACGCCGAGGAGGTGGCGCGCGGGCGCCCCACTTCGCTGGTGGCGGCGTCCGATTATTTGCCCGGCGCCGAGTGGGTGCAGGCGCAGTTCGGCGGGCCGCGCCTGCGCGTCTACACCAACCCCGATCTCGTCGGCGTCGAGCTGGCCGGGGCGCTCAAGAACGTCGTGGCGATCGCGGCGGGAGTTTGCGACGGACTCGACTTCGGCGACAACGCCAAGTCCGCGCTGCTCACGCGCGGCCTCGCGGAGATGACGCGCTTAGGAGGAGCGATGGGCGCCGACCCGGCTACGTTCGCCGGACTCGCGGGCCTCGGCGACCTCATCACGACGTGCTTTAGCCGCCACGGCCGGAACCGCGCCGTCGGCGAGCAACTGGCGCGCGGAGCCACCACGCTGGGGGAGATTTTCGCCCGCCCGCAGGTCGCCGAGGGGGTGGCGACCGCGCGCAGCCTGTACGAGCGGCGGCACGCCCTGCCCGAGATGCCGATCATGACCGGGGTGTACGAGGTGTTATACTTAGGCAAGTCGCCGCAGGCGAAAGTGCAAGAGTTACTCGCCCGGCAGCAGCGCGGCGAGAATACATTCTTGGGGTGAGTATGCCGGCTATTAATGTTGCTTTCAAGGAGTGGGCCGCGGTCTGCCGCGCGCTGTCCGCGGGGCGGCAGTCGCTGATCGTCCGCAAGGGCGGCATCCACGAGGAGGGCGGCGTCTTCCGCCCCGAACACGGCCGATTCTGGCTCTACCCGACGCGCTTCCACGAGCAGCCCGCGGCGCTTAAACCCGGCGAGGACTCGGTAGCCGGGGAGGCGCCGCCGGCGGGGGTGCTGCGGCTCGGTACGTATATCGAAGTCGAGAAAGTGTATTACCTCGAATCGCTCGAACCGATTTTAGCACTCGACGCCGAACACATTTGGAGCGAGCGGACGATCCGCGAGCGCTACCACTACCGCAAGCCGGGCTTGTATATTTTGGCGGTGCGCGCCTCTACACTCGCCGCGCCGATTGAGTTAGTCGAGCGGCCCGAGTACGCGGGGTGCAAGACGTGGGTGCTGCTCGACCCCGCCCCGCCGGTGGGGGCCGCGGAGTCGGCGCGGCCGGCACTGAACGACGCGGCGTTCGCGGCGGCGCTGGGGCGGATCGAGTCGGCGCTGCAGGGCGCTTCCCTTCCGGTCCCCTCCCCCCCTGAGGGGGAGGGGACTGGACAAGACTGCCGGCGAA
>CAXTPM010000244.1:0-6374 GCA_964245865.1 uncultured Fimbriiglobus sp.
AGCCCCGCCGCGCTCGCCGGGGTGCAACTGGTGCTCAGCAGCACCCCGGCGTCGCTTAGCCGCGAGTTCGGCCCGGTCGCGGCTCGTCTCGGGGCGATCGTCGTCGATAACTCCTCGGCGTGGCGCATGGACCCCGATGTCCCCCTCGTGGTGCCGGAGGTCAACGCGCACGACCTGGCGAACACGCCCAAGGGAATTGTGGCCAACCCCAACTGCGTGGCGATCCCGCTGACCGTCGTGCTGCACCCGCTGCGGGCGCTCGGCGAGTTCAAGCGCGTGGTGGTGAGCACGTACCAATCGAGTTCCGGGAAGGGCGCCACGGGCCTGGCCGACTTCGACCCCCAGGCGCGCGCCTTCGGCCTCGGCGAGCCGATCCCCGCGCCCACCGCCCACCGGGGCCAGTTGGCCGGGAACGTGCTGGCGCTCGACTGGACGCTGGACGAGAACGGCGGCACCGAAGAAGAAAACAAGGTCGTCAACGAGACGCGCAAGATTCTCGGGCTGCCGGGCCTGGCGGTCCACCCGACCTGCGTGCGCGTGCCGGTGCGCGTGGCCCACTCCGAGGCGGTGCACCTGGAGTTCGACCGGCCGGTGACGGTCGCGGCGGCGAAGGAACTGTTGGCGAGCGCCCCCGGCGTCACGCTGCGCGCCGACACGCCCGCGGAGTGCCCGCAGCCGCTGACCGCCGCCGGGAGCGATTCCACCTTCGTCGGCCGGGTGCGGCAGCAGGCCGGGTCGCCGAACACGCTCGAACTCTGGCTGGTGGCCGACAACCTGCGCAAGGGCGCGGCCACCAACGCGGTGCAGTGCGCGGTCGAACTCGTCCGGCTGGGGCGGTTCGGGTGAGGAACGTGCGCTTCGTGGTCCGCTACGACGGCGGCGCGTTCGACGGCTTCCAGCGCCAGCCCGGTCGCCGCACGGTGCAACAAACACTCGAAGACGCGATGACTTCCGTCACCCGAACCCCGGCGCGGACCAACCCCAGTGGCCGCACCGACGCCGGGGTTCACGCGCGGGGCCAGGTGGTGAATGTGTACCTCGCCACCGAGTTGACGCCGCACACGCTGGTGCGCGGGGTGAACGCCAACCTGCCGGCCGAGATCGCGGTTTCGGGGTGCGATGTCGTCGGCGAGTCGTTCTGTGCTAATAAAGACGCCCTCACGAAGCGCTACCGCTACACCGTGAGCGACGAGCGCGTCGCCGACCCGTTCGCCCGCCACTTCGCCTACCACGGCAAGCGGCCGATGAGTGTGGAGCAGATGCGCCTCGGGGCGAGTCACCTACTGGGGCGCCGCGACTTCCGCAGCTTCGAGACGAACTACCCCAACCGCCTCAGCTCCGTGCGCACGATCACCGCCGCGGAGGTGTTCCGAACCGAGTCGGGCCTGGTGGCCATCGAGGTCGAGGCGAACGGATTCTTGTACAACATGGTGCGGGCCATCGCCGGGACGCTTATCCGGGTGGGCCGCGGCGACTGGGCGCCGGACGCTGTTGCGGAGATCGTCGCCGCAAAAGACCGCCGCCGCGCGGGGCCGAACGCCCCGGCCCACGGGCTGTGCCTGATGAGCGTGACGTACCCCGAGCGCTACATGCCGCTGCCGGTGTTCGTCGGCCCCCCGATGATGGTGGAGGATCGCGCGTGACCAGTCTCGCCGTCGAACCCGCCGCCGGCTCGGTGGTGGCCACCGTGCGCGTGCCGGGCAGCAAGAGCATCACCAACCGGGCGCTGGTGCTCGCCGCGCTGAGTGAACCCGGCCGGGTTCACGCGCTCTCGGGCGCGCTCAAGAGCGAAGACACCGAGATCATGGTCGAGTGCCTACGCCGGCTCGGCTTCGAGCTAGTCGAGGACTGGGCCAATCACACGGTCGGCGTGCGCAACCCGACTGGTCGGATCATCCCCGCCTCGTCGGCGACCCTGGACTGCGCCAACTCCGGCACCACGATGCGCTTCCTCTGCGCGATGCTGGCCCTGGGTGACGGCGACTACCGCCTCGACGGCGTGCCGCGCATGCGCGAGCGGCCCATCGGCGACCTGCTGGGCGCGCTCGGTCAACTCGGCGCCGACGCGACTAGCGAATCGGGCACCGGCTGCCCGCCGGTGCGCATCCGCGCCAACGGCCTGGCCGGCGGTTCGGCAAATGTGCGGGCGAACCTGAGTAGCCAGTTCCTCTCGGGGCTACTGCTCGCCGCCCCGCGCGCCGCCGGGCCGATCAGCCTCGCCCTCGACGGGCCGCGCGTCAGCGAGCCGTACATCGCCATGACGCTCTCGATGCTGCGCGACTGGGGCGCCGACGTGGCCGAGGCCCCGGCGGGGTTTCGGGTGGCGCCCTCGACTTTGCGCCCGCCGTCGCAGCCGTACCCCGTGGAACCCGACGCCAGTGCGGCGAGCTACTTTTTCGCCCTCGCGGCCATCACCGGCGGGCGCGTGACCGTGCCGGGCCTCGACTCGACCAGTTTGCAGGGCGACATCGCATTCGTGAGGGTGCTCGAAGCAATGGGCTGCCGCGTCAGCGAATCGGCGGGTGCCACGACTGTGGGGGCCAGCGGTCGGCTCGTCGGCGGCAGCTTCGACCTCAACGCCATCTCCGACACCGTAATGACTCTCGCCGCGGTCGCCTGCTTCGCCGACGCCCCCACCCGCATCGAGAACGTCGCGCACATCCGCCACAAGGAGACCGACCGCCTCGCCGCGCTCGCCGCCGAGCTGCGCAAAGTCGGCGCCCGCGTCGAGGAGCGCCCCGACGGCCTGACGATCACGCCGCCCCCCGGCGGAATCGAGCGCGGCGCGACGTTCGCCACCTACCGCGACCACCGGATGGCGATGAGCCTGGCGCTCTTGGGGGCGCGCGTGCCGGGTGTGGTGATCGAAGACCCCGGCTGCGTGGCGAAGACGTACCCGGAGTTTTGGCGGGACTTCGAGGCGGCGAAGCGGAGCGACTTCACCCCCCCGGCCCCCCTCTCCCAAAAGGAGAGGGGGGAGAATCCTACTGGGTGAGGCTGACTCGGGTTTACTCGCCACTGTTTGACGCCGCGAATCACGCTCACCCACTCTCCTTTTGGAGAGGGGGCCAGGGGGTGAGGTCGCTTTCCCGGAGCCGCCATGCGTCTAGCCCTCCTCGCCCTCTTGCTGCTCGCCTCGGGCGCGACTGCCGCGCCGCCGCGCCTGAAAGTCAGCGACAACAAGCGCTACCTCGTCACCTGCGAGGGCAAGCCGTTCTTCTACCTCGCCGACACCGCGTGGGAACTGTTCCACCGCCTGACGCGCGAGGAGGCCGACGAGTACCTCAAGGACCGCGCCGCGAAGGGCTTTACCGTCGTTCAGGCGGTGGTACTGGCGGAGTTCGCCGGTCTGACCGAGCCGAACGCCTACGGGCAACTTCCGCTGGTGGGCGGCGCCCCGGCCAAGCCGAACGACAAGTATTTCGAGCACGTCGATTGGGTCACGAAGCGCGCCACCGAACTCGGCCTCACCGTGGCGATGCTGCCGAGCTGGGGCGACAAGTGGAACAAGAAGTGGGGCGAGGGGCCGGAAGTCTTCACCCCCGAGAACGCGCAGGGGTTCGGCGAGTACGTCGGGGCGCGCTACAAAGACGCCGGCGTCATCTGGGTGCTCGGCGGCGACCGGCCGACCGAGACCGAGGCGCACAAGTCGATCATCCGCGCGATGGCGACGGGGCTGAAGGCCGGCGACGGCGGCAACCACCTGATGACCTTCCACCCCACCGGCGGCGCGGGGTCGGCATCAGTGTTCCACGCCGACGACTGGCTGGATTTTAACATGCGCCAGAACGGCCACGCCATCGACTACACCGGCCGCTACGACCAGACCAAGGCCGACTACGACCGCACGCCAGTCAAACCCGTGCTCGACGGCGAGCCGGTGTACGAGGCGCACCCCGTGGCGTTCGACGCCAAGAAGTTCGGCCACACCGTCGCGGCCGACGCGCGCCGAGCATTCTACTGGGACGTGTTTAGCGGCGCGTGCGGACACACCTACGGGCACCACTCGGTCTGGCAGATGTACGCCCCCGGCCGCAAGCCGGTGAACAACCCGCTCAACACCTGGCGCGAGGCCATCAACGACCCCGGCGCGGCGCAAATGGGCGTCGGACGTAAGCTAATCGAGTCTCGCCCTTATCTGACTCGCATCCCCGACGATTCGCTGCTGGTGCCCGAGGCCGCGCCGACCGCCGTGCCGGGCGCGGGAACCCGCCGCTACGTCGCCACGCGCGACTCGGCGGGGAGCTTTGCGATGGTGTACGCCCCAGTGGGGAGGCCGTTCGCGGTGCGCTTCGACAAGCTCGGCGGCGCCACCCTGCGCGCGTGGTGGTTCGACCCGCGCACCGGCAACTCGACGTTGATCGGCGAGTTCCCTCGCGCCGGCGAGAAGCGCTTCGCGCCGCCCAGCCCCGGCGAACTGCTCGACTGGGTACTCGTGCTCGACGACGCGGCGAAGGACTACCCGGCGCCCGGCACGGCGAGGAAATAGCCATGCGACCGACGCTCTTGATTCTCACGCTCGCTGCGGCGACTGGCGCCGACTGGCCCGGCTTCCGCGGCCCCACGGGCCAGGGCACCAGCCCCGAAGCCGGCCTGCCCACGGCGTGGGGCGCGACCGACAACATCGCCTGGAAAGTGCCGATCGACGGCGCCGGCTGGTCCTCGCCCGTGGTGGCCGGCGGGCGCGTGTTCGTCACGACTGCCACCGACGGCGGCAAGTCGTGCCGGGTGCTCGCGTTCGACGCCGTTAGCAGCAAGCCGGGCTTCGATGTCGAGGTCCACCGCCAGGAACTCAAGCGCCTGGAGTCGCGCAACTCCCCGGCCACGCCGACGCCGGTGGTGGCGGGCGGGCGCGTGTTCGCCGCGTTCAACGACGGCACGCTCGTCGGCGTCGATGCCCTCACGGGCGAGGTGGCCTGGGCGAACCGCGACTTCCCGTACTACAGCCAGCACGGCCTCGGGTCGTCGCCGGTGGCGTACCGCGACCTCGTCATTATGGCCTACGACGGCAGCAGCGAGGGGCCGGACAAACTGGTGGGGTGGCAGAAGCCCTGGGACAAAGCCGTCCTCGTGGCGTTCGAGCAATCGAGTGGCAAAGTCCGCTGGAAGGCGTCGCGCGGCCAGTCCCGCGTCGGCCACGCCACGCCGGTGCTCGTCAGTCACGGCGGGCGCGACGTGCTCGTGAGTCCTGCCGGCGACGTGGTGCAGGGGTTCGACCCCGCCACGGGGGAACGGCTCTGGAGTGTGAAGGCGCCCGGCGAGGGGCTAGTCCCCTCAGTTTCGGCGGCGAACGGACTCGCGTTCAGCGCCTCGGGCTTCGGCGAGCCGACCTTGCGCGCGATTCGCCTCGGCGGCAGCGGCGACATCACGACCACCCACGTGGCGTGGAAGGACCGCCGGCGCGTCTCGATGATGCCCTCAATGATCGCCGACGGCAATAGGCTCTATGTCGTCACCGACAAGGGGGACGCGTCGTGCCTGGAGGCCGCGACGGGGAAGGTCGTGTGGGAGGAGCGGCTGGGGGCGAGTTTCTCCGCCTCGCCGGTGCTGGCCGGGGGGCACATGTACTGCCTCTCCGACGCCGGGGAGACGTTCGTACTGCGGGCGGCGGATCGCTACGAATTGGTAGCGCGGAACCCGCTGGGCGAGGCCGCGCAGGCGTCGGCGGCGGTGGCCGGCGGTCACTTGTACTTGCGGACGAAAGCGACGCTGTGGTGCGTCGGCGCCGGCGCGAAATGACGGCGGCTGCGTGGGCGATTGCCCAGGGACGGCCGTCCCTGGGCGCTCACGGTGGGCGCTACTTCTTCTCGGCCTTCGGCTTCGCGGGGGCGCGCTTCTTCTCGCCCGCCGCGTCGGGGGCCGGGGCCGCGGTCGGCTCCTCGGGGCGCAAGTTGGCCTCGGTCCACATCGGGTTGACGCGCTTGATCTTGGCCAGCACCGCCGTGCGGTCCTCGCCGGTGGTGCCGAGGAGTTTGGCCTTGAGCTTCTTCATCTTGGCCTTGAGCTTGTAGCGCCTTTGGAGTTCGGCCTGCCGTTCGATCATCGCGCACCTAGCCTCGGGAGTCGGTCGAATCCGCTCAGCATACTCGCCGCGCGGGGGCTTGACAATGCCGCGGGCTAGTCCACGTCGAACACGACGACCGCCCCGCCGCTCCCGGCCGCGGCGAGTTGCAGCCCGTCGGGGCTGAAGGCCACGGCGTACACCTTCGCAATCCCGGTGGCCAGGGCGCGCCGCTCGGTCCCGCTCGCGGCGTCCCAGAATCGAACGGTGCCGTCCCAACTGCCACTGGCGAGGGTGCCGCCGTCGGGCGAGTACGCCACCGCCGACGCCACGCCCTTGTGCCCCCTTCAGTTCAACGCTTAACCGCCGCTCG
>CAXTPM010000244.1:6384-7446 GCA_964245865.1 uncultured Fimbriiglobus sp.
GGGTAGGCCACCGCCGACGCCACGCCCTTGTGCCCCTTGAGTTCCACGCTCAGGCGCCGCTCGAAGAGGTCGTACACCTGCACCACCCACTGCGTGGCGATGGCCGCGAAGGGGCCTGCGGGGCAGAGCGCGACATCGGCCGGGACCGACGGCAGCGGCAGGTACGTCGGCGCGACGTGCTCGACCTTCCAGACCGCCAGGCGCCGCCCCCACTCGACCCAGGCGAGTTTTTTCCCCTCGGACAGCGCGGTGAGCGCCCGCACGCCGCTGGGTGAGGGGATGCGCGGCGTGCGCGGCTTGCCGGTGGCGAGGTCGAATAACTCGACCGACCCGGCCTCGGCGCGGTTGCGGTCGCCGAACCCCACGGCCACGAGGTCGTCGCCGACGAAGCGCACCCCGGCGGCGCCGCGGACGAGTTTGCCGTTGCCGCCGACGTGCCGCCCCGAGGCGTGCTGGGCCATCCAGCCCATCGCCCCGGCGAACGCTACCCACTCGCCGTCGGGCGTGACATCGACCTGATGTACCGCGCTGCCGAGTTCGCGCGGCCCTTCCGGGTCCGGCGCCGGCGGCGCGTGCGGGGTCAGGAACGCCACCCCGCCGGTTTTGGTGCCGACCACCAGGTCGCCGTTGGCCGGGTTAAATCGCACCGACGTGCAAGCCGAGTCGCCGGCGCTCAGTACAATCATGCCGACCCCGCGTGAAACATCCGGCCCCGTACTCAGAGGGGACGGCAAGGGAATCCGGTGCCGTACACCCCGATCCTCGCCACACTGGCCTACGTGTTCAGCCCCGACCGACGATCGGTGCTGATGGTCCACCGCACGGGCCGGGCCGGCGACGACCACGCGGGGAAGTATAACGGCCTGGGGGGCAAACTCGAGCGCGGCGAGGATGTCTTGTCGGGAATCCTGCGCGAACTGCGCGAGGAAGCCGGCATCGAGTGCCAGTCGATTCGCCTCGCGGGCACGGTCAACTGGCCCGGCTTCGGCAAGTCGGGCGAGGACTGGTTCGGCTTCGTCTTCCGCGTCACCGAAGCCGACGACCGCCGCGTGCTGCATTTCC
>CAXTPM010000245.1:0-7430 GCA_964245865.1 uncultured Fimbriiglobus sp.
TACTCGACGGCGTAGCCGGGCACAAGCATCTCCGCGTCTTCGAGGCCGGGGATGACGACGAGGCCGGTACCGTCGATGACGGTGAACTTGTTCGCCCGAACGACTTCACCGGGGGCGTCGCCCGGCTTGTAGACGCCGACGATCTTGCCGCCCTTCACGAGCAGTTTGGCGTCCTTGATCGGCGCGGTCTCGCCGTCCTTGGCGGTGTAGAGCGTGACGTGGTCGATGGCGACGGCGTCGCCATCAGGCTGGGCTGGGGCGCGGCCGGCGAGGAGGGCAAGCAGGCAGAGCGGGGCGAAGCGCATGGAGACCATCTCGGGACGAGTTCGAATCGACGGGAGTCGTGGCGGGCGTGTCGGAATCCAAACTAGCGAATTGCAATCGGCGCGGCGAGGGCTAGACTGGACCCCGGCCCGGCCGGCTTCACGCATTCCTCACGCGGGTGCTGCCGGTCGTGTCGGCGCGAGTTCCGGTCCCCGAGTCACCGCTAGCTGCTGAGGGAACGACGCATGAACTTTAAAATGGTCCGGGTCGATGTCTACCACACCGAAGTCAAAGACGAAGTGGGCGGCGTCGCGGCCGCGCTTAAGCCGCTCGCCGAGGCCGGGGCGCACTTGGAGTACGTCCACAGCGAGCGCTCCAGCAAGCGCGAGGGCTACGGCGATTTGTTCGTTGCACCCAAGGCCGGCACGAGCCTCAAAGACATCGCCGTCGGCAACGGCCTGCGCCGGGTGAACGAGCCGATCGTCATGCGCGTCGAGGGCGACGACAAGACCGGCCTCGGGGGCCGGCTGACGCTCGAGTGGGAGAAGGCCGGCCTGAACCTGCACGGCCTCGTGATGGCCGCAGTCCAGGGGCGGTTCGTCGGCTACGTGACGTTCGACACCGCCAACGACGCGAACCGCGCGGCGACGATCCTGGCGGAGCTGGGGACGAAGTAGGCCGGTCATTCCTGTCCCCTCCCCCCTCCGAGGGGGAGGGCTAGGGTGGGGGGGACTCGCCCAGTACGATAGGCGTCGGAGCGAGTTCGACCGCACCGGCCCCAACGAGTCCCCCCCCACCCTAGCCCTCCCCCTCGGAGGGGGGAGGGGAGAGGAAAGTCGATGCACGCCCTCCCCGTCCTGCTCGCCGCGCTCTCCGTCCTCGCCATCTCGTACCGCTACTACAGCGCCTTCCTCGCCGCCAGAGTCCTGGCCCTCGACGGCGCGCGCCTCACGCCGGCGGTGCGCCTGGCCGACGGGCAGAACTACGTCGCCACGCCGAAGTGGGTGCTGTTCGGCCACCATTTTGCGGCGATCTCGGGCGCCGGCCCGCTCATCGGCCCGGTGCTGGCACTCCAGTACGGCTACGCCCCCGGCCTCATCTGGCTGGTGGTGGGCGTCTGCCTCGCCGGTGCGGTGCAGGACATGCTGGTGCTCGGCGTGAGTGTGCGCGCCGACGGCAGGTCGCTCGCGGAAATCGCCCGGAGTGAACTCGGCTCGGCCGCGCGGGTGGTGGTCGCGGCGGCGATCCTCATCATCCTGTCGGTGGCGCTCGCCGGGCTGGGCGTGATCGTGGTGAAAGCGCTCGGCGGCGAGGAGGCCAACTTGCCCGCCGGGATGACGGTGCGACTGCCCGAAGGAGCCAGCGCCACGGCCGAGGGGCCGCTGGTGAAACTGCCGCCCGGCTGCGCGGTGCGCTACGCCGCAAATCAGGCGGAAACGGTGCGCAGCGAGGCGTTCGCGGTGCGACTGCCGGCCGAGCACGCGCCCGCTCTCGGGCCGCTGCTGACGCTCCCCGGCGGCTCGAAGCAGGTCATCGCGGGCAGTTCGTGGGGCGCGTTCACCATCGCGTGTACCGTGCCGATTGCGCTATTGGTGGGCCTGTGGATGCAGCGAATCCGGCCGGGGCGCACCGTCGAGGCGAGCCTGATCGGCGCGGCCTTGGTGCTGGGCGCCACCGTGCTGGGCGGGCTGATTCCGGGGTCGCGGCTCGAACCGTTCTTCTCGCTGTCGCAGGATCAGACACTCGCGGCGCTGATGGTCTACGGCGTCATGGCGGCGGTGCTGCCGGTGTGGCTGCTGTTGGGGCCGCGCGACTACCTCTCCAGCTTCCTCAAACTCGGCACGGTGGCGCTACTGCTGGCGAGCGTGGCGATTGCGAACCCGCCGCTGCAAGCGCCGCCGTTCAACGAGGTCTTCCGAAACGGCGGGCCGACGTTCGCCGGCGGGCTGTTCCCGTTCGTGTTCATCTGCGTGATGTGCGGCGCGGTGTCGGGATTCCACTCGCTGGTGGCCAGCGGCACGACGCCCAAGATGATCGCCGACGAGCGCCACGTCCGCACGGTGGGCTACGGGGCGATGTGCTTCGAGTGCGTGGTTGCGATTACCGCCCTGATCGCGGCCGCGTGCCTGCCGCCGCAGGTGTACTACGACATCAACGTGCCGATCGAGCTAGTCGAGAAATACCAGCCGCAACTCGCCGAGGTCGCCGAGCGCTACGACCCGCTGCACGCCGTGGCCGGGGAGTTGGGGCACCACGACTTGCGCTCGATCGAAGAGAAAGTCGGCGGCGAAAGCCTGCGTGGGCGCAGTGGCGGCGCGGTGACGCTGGCGGTCGGGATGTCGGTGGTGTTCGAGCGGGCGTTCGTGAAACTCGGCTTCGCCGGCGACAAGCTGCTGAAATACTGGTACCACTTCGCGCTGATGTTCGAGGCGCTGTTTATCCTCACCACGATTGATGCCGGCACGCGCATCGGCCGCTTCCTACTGCAAGAGTCGCTCGGCGGCGTCTGGCCCCGCTTGGCCCGCCCCGACTACTTGCCGGGGGCACTGTTCGCCAGCACCGCGTTCACCCTCAGTTGGGGCTGGCTGATCCACGCCGGCACCGTCGGCACCATCTGGAGCATGTTCGGCGTGGCGAACCAACTGCTCGCGGTGCTGGCCCTGACACTGGTGAGCGTGTGGCTCGCCAACCACGGCCGGGCGCGCTACTTGTGGGTGACGCTGCTGCCGCTGGCGTGGGTGCTGACGACCACACTGACCGCGGCCCAGGAGCTGATGCTGGTGCGCTTCCCAGCGGACATCCGCGCAGGCAAGGTCACGGCGGGTGTGCGGAACACGGCGGTACTGGCGGTGATCCTGTGTTTGGTGATGGGAATTGTGGCGTGGGCGGGAGCGCGGATTGTCAGCAACCTCACCCTCCCTCCCCCCTCTCCCAAGAGGAGAGGGGGGTGAGCGTGGGAGCGGGCATCACCTACTAGGCACGCCACTGCTTGAAAGAATCTATCACACCCCCTCTCCTTTTGGGAGAGGGGGACGGGGGGTGAGGTCTACGCAGGCGGGGGCCAACCGACTCGATTCCGCCCTTGACGCGACGCCCCCACTTCTGGTATTGCCCCCCGCGAGTGTCGGCACCGGCCGGCCGCCCATCACTTCGGGGGAAGTACCATGCGACCGACCGTCCTCGGCCTCGGGGCGCTCTGCGCCGTCCTCGCCGCCAGTAGCCCGGCCCGCGCCCAGTTCTCGAACAAGCCGATCGACACCAACGCGCTGATCGTGCAGCCTGCCGACACGGCGACGAACATCTTCAGCGCCACCGCGAAGTACATGAACCGCGTCGTGGCAAACACCATCGACGGCGACGGCTTCGTCAAAACCATCAACAACCTGCTCGGCCGGCGCTCCGACCCCAAGCGCACCACCCAAGACAACGGCCTGCCGCTGCCGGGCGACTTCCAATCGACTCGGTACGCCAGTCCGATCAGCCCCGCGATGCCCACCACGCAGCAGTTCGGCCAGTCGGTGCCCGCCACGCGGCGGTAGTGGTGCGTGGCTCACTGCTACTCAAAGCGGTACTCGATCTGCCACTGGGCCGCGCCTCCGGGCACGGCCTTCACGTTCACGAACGGCTCGGGGCAGAGGCAGCTCGCCACGCCCCAGACGCAGAACTTGTTGAGCGGCGCGCCGGTGCCGACCACGCGCACCTTCGTGTTGGTCGGGGCGTGGGTGTAGACGAAGCGGTACTCGGTGGCCCCCTCCGGGAAGCCGCTCAGGTGCGTGTGGATCGACCCCGGCGTGAGGGCGTCCTTGAGGCTCAGCTTGCCGCCGTCGATTCGGACTAGCTCGTCGAAGCGCTCGGCCTGCTTCTCGGGCTTCACCGGGTGCGGGAACTCGATGCTCGTCTTCGGGCCGGTCTGGTCGCCGTTGACGTTGAAGAAGTTGTGGTTGTACACAATGGATTCGATCGGCTTGGTGCCGGTGTTCTTGAGCGCGTGCCGGATGCGGAACCCCGCGCCGCCCTCCCCCGCCTCGGCGGGAATCAGTTCGATCACCTTAGTGTAGTCGTAGCCGTAGTCGCCCAGGGCGTGCTCCTGGCGGAAGCTCACCGACTGGTCGGTGGTGGTAGTCTGCCACTTGCCGGGGGTGCGGATTTCGTAGTGGTGCCAGAAGCGGTACTTCTCCTCCTGGGGCTTCACCAGGCTCCCGACGCCGATTTTGAGGAACGCATCGCCGACTTTCGCGTCGGAGTAGCCGGGCGGCGCGTCCATGTCGAACTCGTCCACGGGGCCGACGATCGAGTCGTTGTTGCGGGGGTCGTGGGTCTCCTTCCAGGGGCCAAACAGTCGCACACCGTTGGCGAGAATGACGGGACCGATCACACCCGAGTGGTCGAAGCGCGTACTCTGGTAGAACGAATCTGGGCTGCCGGGGAGCGCGATTGCGAGACTGAGTTCCGGGCAGCGCAGTACGACGGAAGGGTACGGCGGCTTAAGTTGCTTAGCGACCGGGGCCGGAGTTTGGGCCGTGGCACCGCCGAGGACGCCGGCGAGTCCGAGCGCGAGGGCCAGGGCCGCGCGGGAGTGGGTGGTCATCGTCGGCCTCGGTTCGGTCGGGTGTTCTTGGGGAGGGTTGCGATGCGGTCGATGCTGTTGCTCGCGGGACTAGTCGCGCTGGCCGGGTTCGCGCCGCCCCCGGCGGGGGCCGAGGACAAGAAGCCCGCTGCGAAGGTCGAGTTCCCCGACTTCGTGGATCATATCCGCGTCGCCGGACAAATCCAGCGCGTCGATACCGCCGGCGAGGGCGAGTCTAAGGAGGTCACGGGGTTCGCCGTCCGCGTCGTCACGGTCACGCGCGTCCCCAGGGGCCGCAGCTACCACGAGCAGACCAATGACTACACCTACAGCCTGGGCCTGCACGAGAACGCCCAGGTGCGCTGGGCGGTCGAGCCGAAGAAGCTCGACGCCAAGGGCAAGAGGGCGAACTACACGCCGGCTGAGAAGGCCGAACTCAAGTCGCCGGCCGGGTTCCCAGGCTTCGCCGCCACCCGCGCCGATCTGGCTAAGGGCCAGCGGGTCGAGGTGCAACTGCTCCGGCCGAAGGCCATCAAGGCCGAGTCCCTGACCGACGGCGACTACAAGGTGAAGTACGTCGTCATCGCCGGAGAGCCGCCGCCGCGCAAGCCCCCCGAGGACAAGACCGACGAGAAGAAGCCGGCGGAGAAGAAGCCCGAGTCGAAAAAGAAGTAGCGGCTACTCCGCGAAGCGCTTGTATGCCGCCCGGATGTCCGCCCCACTGCCGTGCAGAAACAAACCGTACCGCAGCACCAGCGCCTCGCCGGGCTTGAGCGTCGTGCCGCCGACCTCGCCGCGCTTACCGGGGAAGCCCGCGAGCTTGCCGCCGAACGGGTTCGCGGCCACGAGGCCGTAGACGCGGCTGTGCCACGCCGCGCGGGGGCGGTTGGCGGGGTGGTCGAAAACGGCCACGCCCACCCCGTCCGGCCCGCGCGAGTCGTGCCAGTCGGCGACTTCGCCCCACACACTCAGGTTCTCCTTCTCCTTCGCCGGCGCGGCCACCGTTTTGCCGGTGCTCGACTCCAGCACCGGCCCCGCTTCTGACAACAGGTTCAGCCGGTCGGCCACCCGCAGCCCGAGCAGCCCCTCCTTGGTGTCGCCGAACGTCACCGCGCCCTGGTGCGGCTTCAACTCGCTGCGAACACTCAATAAGCGCCCGCCGGAGACAAGTTCGAGCGACACTCTGCGGACCTCGTCCACCACCGCCGCCCCGCCGGCGGTTTCCCACACCAGCGTCAGTGTCACCGACACCCGGCCGGCGTTCGACACCGGCGGCGCGACCTTGCCCGCCAGGCGGATGACGCCGTGCCCCTTCTCCTCGGTCCAGAAGTCGGCGCGGCCCGGCACCCCTTCGGCGGCGACTTCGCCGTGCCCGAACCACAGCGACTTGTGGTGCGGGTGGTCCTTCGACCCGCCCGGCGGCGCCGGTTCGAGCGGCCAGGCGCGCGACACCGCCACGTCGCAATCAGGGCCGGGGGCGTTCAGCGGGTAGCAGTACGGCTTGGCCACGCCGGGGCCGAAGTGCAGGCGGGTGACGAGGGCCGGCCCGGCGTAGAACGCCACGGAGTCGGCCACGAGTTCGGCGCGGGGGGCGGGGTCGAGGGTGACGAGCGCGAGGGCGAGGGGGAGCATGGGGGGTTCCCGGCTTTCCGAGCGGGGGGCGTCAGCCCTCCGTGTGTGTCCAACGGTTTTGGCCGACCCGAGGGGGGTGCCGAAGACGGGGGGCCGACGCACCCCGCTCCGAAGACCAAGATACCCGCCCCCGGCCCCGCCGACTACCATACCCGCATGGACACCTGGCACCTGCCCGACGGCTACACCTACAGTGGCACCCCCATCGGCCTGCGCTCCGAGCCGGGCCGGCGCGACCTTGCCGTGATCGCCTCGGTTCGACCGGCGAGCGCGGCCGGGGTGTTCACGCAGAACCAGGTCCGCGCCGCGCCGGTGCAACTCAGCATGAACCGCGTGCCGTCGGCGTCGGCCCGCGCGATCGTCATTTGCAGCGGCAACGCCAACGCCTGCACGGGTGAGCAGGGCTTGCGCGATGCCGAGCGCATGGCCGAACTGGTCGCCGCCGGATTGGGCTGCGACGCCGAGGCGGTGCTAGTCGCCAGCACAGGTGTGATCGGCCGGCCGCTGCCGATGGCGTCCCTGGAGGCCGGCATCCCCCGCGGAGTGCAGAACTTGCGCCCCGGCCCGGACGCCCTCGGCGACGCCGCGCACGCGATCCTCACCACCGACACGGTGATTAAGGTGGCCACCCGCCGCACGCCGGCCGGGCACGCCGTCACCGGGTTCGCCAAGGGGGCCGCGATGATCGGCCCGAACCTCGCCACCATGCTCGGGTTCGTCGTGAGTGACGCGCCGGTCAGCCCCGGCGACCTGACGGAGTGCCTCAAACGTGCGGCGAAGGCGAGCTTCAACTGCGTCTCGGTGGAGGGGCACACGAGCACCAACGACACCGTGTTCGCCCTCGCCAACGGGGCCGGCCCGCCCCTAGCCGGTGCGGGGCTGGCCGAGTTCGCCGCCGCCCTCACCGCCGTGTGCGCCGAGTTGGCCAGGGACGACTTAACTATAATTCTAAGTTTGAATTATTACT
>CAXTPM010000246.1:0-5327 GCA_964245865.1 uncultured Fimbriiglobus sp.
CCAACTCCTTGCCGGTGCCGTTCTCGCCGAGGATGAGGATCGGCGCGGGGCTGGGCGCGTAGGCTTTAAGAAGTTGCACGACGCGCGACATTTTAGGGCCGCTGCCGACGACGCCCTCGTAGCCGAACTTCTCGTCGAGTTGTCGGCGCAGGTCGCGGTTGCTCCGCGCGAGCGCTACGCGCTTGGAGGCCTGCTCTATGATCGCGCGCAACTCGCCCTGGTCGATCGGCTTCATGAGATAATGCGCCGCCCCGAGGCGCATCGCCTCGACCGCGGTGCGCACGTCGCCATACCCCGTGATGACATATACTTCGGCGTCGGGCTGCAACTCGCGCGCCTGCTTCACGATGGCGAGTCCGTCGATGCCGGCCATGCGCAAGTCAGTTAATACAACATCGTACTCGCCGTCGCGCAGGAGTTGCGAACCCTGCTTGCCGGAGGTGGCGACGGTGCAGTCGTGCTTCTGGCGCGCGAGACTTTCGGCGATCACCTCGGCGAGCGCGCGGTCGTCGTCGATGATGAGAATTCGCACGGATTCGGCGGACATGGGTGCAACCTCGCGCGGCCGTGACGGGTTCGTTGTAGCAACCGCGCGGGCACTCCGCTACACTCAACTATCTCCCCCGGTCGGCTCGGAGCGTCGAAATGGTCCGCAACCGCTTACTCAGCTTGTGTTTAACGGTCGTCGGCGTCGGCGCGTTCGCCGGCCTCGCGGTGGTGGCCCGGCAGGCGCCGCCCGCCGCCGCGCCGATGGTGGGCGCCGCCAAGGAGTTCCTGGCCGCGCTCGACGCGCCGCAGAAAGCGCAGGCGCAGTTCGACTTCAACGATCGCCACCGCGAGGAGTGGTATTTTACGCCGCGCCAGGAAAACAAACAGACGACGCGCAAGGGCGTCCGCTTCGACAAGCTGAAAGCCTCGCAGAAAACACTCGCGCTGCAACTCGTGCGCAGCGGGCTGAGCCAGAAGGGGTACGCGCAGGCCACAACGGTAATGAGTTTAGAAGGCGTGCTCCTCGAACTCGAAAAGAACGGGGCGAACACGCGCAACCCGGAGTGGTATTTTGTGAGCATTTTCGGCGAGCCGAGTGCCACCGGCGCGTGGGGCTGGCGCGTCGAGGGGCACCACCTCAGTGTGAACTATACACTCGACAAGGGCCGGGTCGTCGCCGCCGCGCCGGTGCTGTTCGGGGCGAACCCCGCCGAGGTGCGCGAGGGCGCGCGCAAGGGGCTGCGCACACTGCCCGAGATCGAGGACGAGGCCAAGTCGCTCATCGCTTCGCTCACCGCCGAGCAGCTCAAAGTCGCGCGCAAAGACAAGCAATTCTCGGAAATCCGCGAGGGTTTCGCCGCCGCGAACGTCGGCCCGCCGTCGGGCGTGCGGGCCGGCCAACTGACCGAGGGCCAGCGCAAGCAACTCGACCGGCTCGTCGCCGCCTACGCCGAGCGCCTGCCGCCGGACCTCGCGGCGACCGAGTTGAAGCGCGCGGCCGACGCCGGAGTCGAGAACATCTTTTTCGCGTTCTGCCGCGAGGACGACAAGCCCGGCAAGCCGTACAGCTACCGCGTGCAGGGGCCGACGTTCGTGGTCGAGTTCCTGAACGTGCAGGCCGACGGCTCGAACAACCCGGCGAACCACATCCACAGCGCGTGGCGCCGGCTCCCGGCCGACTTTACACTCGACGGCACGAAATAAATATAATGTCAGCCCGCGTTGAGCCGCGAGATTTCGTTCGCTAAATACGTTGCGAAGCCGCACCAGGCGAGGTACGGCAGCAGGCACGCAGTCGCCAGCCAGACGCGGCCGTTGGCGCAAAGCGATACCAACAAAGCAGTTGCGGCCGTCAGCCCTGCCGCGACCCGCACCGCGCCCGGCAGGTCGTGGTGGTGCGTGAACACGACCGTGAAGTACCAATTCAGCGCGGTCTGCACGCCAAAAAGTACGAGCACGGCGAGTTTCCACGGCGTGCTCCGGTCGGCGCGTAGCACCGCTGCGAGCGCCACGCCGGCCAGAAAATAGAGCGCCGCCCAGACGAAGGGGATTTTGCGGTTCAGCCCGTTCGCGGTGGCGAACTCCGGCTGCGCTAAACTGTGGTACCAATCGCTCGAATAGTTGCCGAGCAGCCCGCCGGCGGCGTAGACCACGACGGCCAGTACGAACCCGGTCAGGACCGATGTTTTGGTCGTGAACGTCAGCGGGCTGCGGAACATGGTTACACCTTTTGGCAACGGGCGTGCATGATCAAATCGGGGCGAAACTCGCGGCCAGCGCCCACCCGCCCGCGGCGGCCGACGCCAGCCCCAGGGCGAGTGCGGCGGCACCGCCGGCGCGGGTGGCGCGCACCTGCCACCACATCACTAGACCGCTCACGCCCCAGAAAACCAGGCCGACGGCCATCAGATCGACCGCCACCGCCCACGCCCACCGCGCGCCCCCCGAGGGCGGGTAGCCGTGCGCGGTGTGCATTTTCAGGAGCGTTTGCCGCCACGAAATTTGCGGGGCGTCGGCCCCCGAAGCGCTGCCGCCCACGACGCCAGTTAGGGTGTTATATTTGACGCGGTGGGTGGTTGAACCGTCGCTCGCGTCGAATATAATATCCGGCACGCTCGTGACTTTGACGCTGCGCACTGGGTAGCCGACGCGCGGCAAAACCTCCATTACCGTCGCCGACACCGCGTCGGCCAGCGACGGCACCTCCAGCGGCTCGGCGACTTGCCTCGGCGCGCGAGACTCCAGTGGCGGCGTGGCGAACGGCGCGGGGGTTGCCGGCGGGCCTGGTGGCGGCTGGCGGCGGATCGTGCCGCCGCGCGCCTGGGGGTCGATCAGCACCGATTCGAGTTCGCCCGACGGAGCCGTGACCGTCGCAAAGGCGTAGTCCCGCCCGTACTTCGGCTCGCCGCCGACGCGGGCGTAGCGGGTGTGCGGCCCGGCGCGGCGGTTCAGCGCCGCGACCACCGCGTCGGCCACTTCGCCCGGCGGCGGGTAGTTGGCCAGCGGCGTGCCGGCCAGGTCGCCGCGACTCAGGCTGCGCGTCTCGACCTCGCTCGCCACCGTGGGGTGGTTGAACAGGAACGCCGTGACGCCGTACAGAATCGACCACGGGAATAGAAATAGCCCCGTGTATAAATGCGCGCGCCGCAGCATCATACCGACGCGCTTTGGGGCAGTACGAGCGGGCGTCATCGTTCCACCCCCGCCCGGCGCGTGGAACGGCGGCGGGCGCCCCAGAGGCCCGCCCCGACGGCCGCAAGTAGCACGGCCGACGCGGGTTCGGGCACCGGCGACAGGGCCAGATTATCGACCGCGAAGTACGCCGGGGTGTTCATGCCGAACGCGCCGACATCCGACGAGTTCAACTCGAACGACAGCGCGGCGGTGTCGGCGCCGAGCGCACTTAGATCGACCGTCGTCCACTGCGAGACGAGGTAGTCTTGACTGTTATCCGCGAAGCGGTAGTCGGCGAGGTAAAAGTCAACACTGCCCGTGGTCTGATTCTGCCCGTTCTTGCCAATAATGGTGAGTCGAAAATAGTCCGGGTCGTTGCCGGCGGCACCGCCGAACTTTTTGGCGAACTGGTCGCCGGTCTGGATCGAGAGCGCGGCGTAAGTGGTGTTCGTGACCTGGAGCGAGTCGGGCCGCGTGCCGGCGGGGAGGGCGACGGTCGCATCGCCGGGGCTAAAGTTGTTCGCCACGGCGTAGTTGGCCGACCCGGCCGCGCCGGCGCCGCCCCCCGGCACGTTGTACGCCGCGTACTGGTTGCCGTAGCCGGGTGTCGCCAAGTTTTTCACATTGGAGTACGACCAGCCGGACCACGAATCATACGTCGGGTTATAGTCGTTGTTGAACGTGACGCCCGAGGCGGTAAACGACCCCGGCGGGCTGAGCGTGCGGCCGTTCTGATAGCCGCCTGGGCCGGCCAACGGCTGCGAAAGCGTGGGGTTCTCGAAGGTCACGACGGTCTGGGCGCGGGCGGGGCCGGCCAGCAGCGCGAGCGCCGCCGACACGCGGAAAATGGTGCGCATTGAGTTCTCGGTGTGTGATGTAGGTACAGAATGTAGCGGGGCGTGTTCAATCGGGCGCGGCGACTTCCCCGCCGTCGCGCGTGGCCAGTGCGGTGAGAATCTGCGGCGGGGTGGCGTCGGCGAGGAAGCGCGCCGAGCCGTCCGCGAACAGCGCGTTCGCGCCGCCGGGGTGGTCGCTGGAGACACCCCAAGTGCCGGCCACGCCTCGGCCGGGGCCGCCGCGGTTCACGCCGTCGGGATAGACACTATTAGGCGAGTTGTTGTAGCCGCGCAGTGTATTAATTGCGTAACCGGCCTGGTTGAAGTGCGGCCGGCCGTGGACCCACACGCCGCGCCCGAAATTAATTACTTCGGTGACATCAATCGTCTGCGAGGTGCCGTCGGGGAAGTCGGCGACCGAGAGCGCCCGCCGCTCGCAGAAGCCGCCGTGGTCCTGCAACTGCCCCGACCCCGGCGCGGACGGGTCAAGCCGCTGCGAGCCGTTCAGCCCGGTGTAGTCGTTGACCGCTAACTCCAACGTGCGGTCGGAAAGTGGGAGCGAGTGCGGCGCCTTGGCCGTGCCGTAGGCGTGCTTGGCCGAAGGGCAGAGGTAGACGGAAACCTGTGCCAGACCGGCGGTTCGGTTCGGCTCGGCGTCGATGGCGCCGGCGAAGTCGAGCCGCCGGGAGAGCGGTTCGTACTCAAGGTACGGCAGAATGCGCGCGAACAGTCCCGGCCGGTACGGGCCAGTATTCAGCGTGGCCGGCGGCGCGGCCTTCGGGGCAAGGTCGTTTGCGTCGCCAACGAGCGTGGTGCCGAGCGGGAAGTGGCCGAACGCCGAGTGATAGTTGTGCAGCGCGAGGCCGATTTGCTTCAGATTATTCTGACATTTTGTACGCGCCGCGGCCTCGCGCACTTTCTGCACAGCGGGCAGGAGCAGCCCGATGAGGGTTGCGATAATCGCAACCACCACCAACAGTTCGATCAGCGTAAACGCGCGGCGTCTGAGCCGCGCAAGCGGGTGAAACATGGGTCCGGCCACTCTCCCCCGCCGGCGTCGGACGGGAAAAGCGGTGGCGCGGCGACCCGGTCGGGCGGGCAAGCCGCGGCGCGCACGGGCGCCGACTCTAAATCAACCTGCGCGCTCGGTGGCCGGGGACCGCGGCACCAAACATCGCCGAGACGGCAGGTCTTCTGGCTCTCGGCTCAAGCGGCTCGGCCCGCCTTCCCAGGGCATTACCCCCAGTGGCAAAAGTGGCCCGAACCTCGCCGAACACAGCAGCGGCCCTGCGCCGGATTCCCACCGGCTTCCCTCTTCGTCCCGGCCGG
>CAXTPM010000246.1:5337-7423 GCA_964245865.1 uncultured Fimbriiglobus sp.
TGTCGAGGGGGAAAACCGGCCCCGCCAACGGATTCGCACTGCCGGGGTTCTGACGGCACCCCCAACCCCCGACTCGGGGCCGACCGTGACCCGACCGCGCCGCGCGTTCACACTTTTAGAACTACTCGTCGTCATCGCCATCGTCGGCGTGCTGGTGGGTTTATTACTGCCCGCCGTGCAGAAAGTGCGTGGCGCGGCCCGGCGCGTGGCCGACCAAAATAACTTAAAACAACTCGCGCTCGGGCTGCAAAATTACGCGAGCACGTACCAAGACGCGCTGCCGCCGATCTACCGCCCGCTCCCCAACTCCCGGCGGCGTTACTGGTTCGGCGAAGTCGATGCCCCCGCGCCGGGACAGTATGTTTACCCATCCGATGTCCGGGGCGCGCTACTCATGGCGTATTTAGAGGAAAACGAGAGCGCATTAAAAGTCCCCGCGTCGTCGCCGGGTCCGGTGTTTTTGCGCTACCTCGGCGCGAGCGGCGGCTACGGGTATAACGCCAACCTCGGCCCGCTCAATCGCACAATTCGATTGCCGATGGTGGCGAGTACGAGTGCCACCGTGGCGTTCGCCAACACCGCGATGGTGAGCGACACGCCGCTGCCGTTCGCCGCACCGACCGACCCGCCGCTGGTCGAAACTGGGCTGGCCTACCCGCCGTCGGCGCGGACGCCGGTGGTCCACTTCCGCCACTTCTATCGGGTGGCCAACGTCGCTTACCTCGACGGCCACGTCGTCGCGCACGCCGAACTCGCCGCGAACCCGTGCCCTGACGTTCCGGCCGGGGCCAACCGCGTGCGCGCCGCGGAGCACATCGGCGACCTCGGCGCGACCGACGAACTCTGGGACTTGGACTAGCCACTGGGCGCGGCGCGGCGGGTGCGGAGCCAGACATCCGCGCCGCAGTAACTCACCGTTAGCGGCTCCCAGACGGCCGAGTCGGCCAACCGTTCTACGCCGAGTCCCCCCACGGGCGACGGCCCGGCGCCGCCGATGAGTTTCGGGGCGACGAACACCCACGCCTCGTCCAACTCGCCCGCGTCGGCGAACGCGCCCAGGACTTGCGAGCCGCCTTCGACGAGGATGTTGGTCATGCCCCGCCGGCCCAGCTCGGCCAGGACGGACTTCGCGCCCGTGTCCGCCGGCACGACGACCTCCGCCCCGCACGCCCGCCACGGCGTTAGCTCGTCCGCGCCGGCGGGGGTGGTGACGAGCAGTACCGGCGGGCCGTCGCGGGCAGTGGCGAACAGTTGGCCCGTCGCCGGGAGGTCGCCGGCCGCGGTGAGCACCACGCGGGCGGCAAGGCGCGCGCCCGGCGGGCGGGCGGTCAGCAGCGGGTCATCGGTCAGCACCGTTTTGCGGCCGACGAGAACCGCATCCACCCGCCCGCGCAAGGTTTGCACCTCGGCGCGCGACTCGGGGCCGCTGATCCACTTCGACTCGCCGGTGCCGGTGGCGATGCGCCCGTCGAGCGACATCGCCCACTTCCCGATGACCCACGGCCGGCCGGTGGTGGTGCGCTTGAGGTAAGGCGAAAGCAGTCGTCGTGCGGCGTGCTCTTCGACACCGACCTCGACCGCGACGCCGGCGCTCTCTAACTCGGAGAAACCCCGCCATCGACGCGCGGGAAGGGGTCGCGCACCGCCGCCACCACGCGCGCGATTCCAGCCGCTAGGATGGCGCTAGTGCAGGGGGGCGTTTTGCCGGTGTGGCAGCACGGTTCGAGCGTGACGTACAGCGTGCCGCCGCGCGCGGCCGGCCCGGCCTGGGCGAGCGCGTGGACCTCCGCGTGCGGCCCGCCGAATTGTTGGTGGAACCCCTCGCCGACGACGGTGCCACCGTGACCGACCACGACCGCGCCGACCATGGGGTTCGGCTCAACACGGCCCTCGCCCCGCCGCGCGAGGTCGAGCGCGCGGCTCATCCAAACGGCATCACTCGGCGGCGGTTCGGGCGGCATCGCAGAAATCCAGTGGGTGGTTGGCGGGTTGTTGCCGGGCGGCGTGGGCACCTCGGGTACCCGGCTGGTGCACCCACTCTTAGGCGGGCGGAACGCGGGTCGCGGCGTGGAAGTGACGCCGAGTT
>CAXTPM010000247.1:0-4050 GCA_964245865.1 uncultured Fimbriiglobus sp.
CGTTTCGGCGAACGTCTTCACCGACCCCGAGCTGGCCACGGTCGGCGTCTCGCAGAACGACGTGGACGCCGGCAAGGTCCCGGCCCGGCAGGTCATGCTGCCGCTGAGCGGCAACGCCCGGGCCAAGATGGCCGGGTTGCGCGACGGCTTCGTCAAGCTGTTCTGCCGCCCGGCGACCGGCCAGATCGTCGGCGGCGTGGTGGTCGCGCCGAAGGCGAGCGAGTTGATCCTGCCGATCACCATGGCGATCGAGAACAACCTGACCGTCGACCAACTGGCCCACACCATCACGATCTATCCGTCGTTGTCCGGCTCGATCGCCGAGGCGGCCCGTCAGCTCATGCAGCACGAGCTGCAATAACCGGCTTCAGGCCTGCTGGGCGGTCGGGGCTTCGGTCTCGTCCGCGTCCAGCGCGGAGTCCGCGGCGATCTGCTGTTCGACGGCTTTGCGGCCGCCGAACAGGGCCAGGATCCAGCCGGCGGTGCCGAAGACGACCGCGGCGCAGGCGGCGATCGCGAACAGCCGCCAGGCCGAGTTGGTGATCGCGGTGCCGCCGATGTGCCCGACCAGGCCGCCGTACGTGGCCCAGGCCAGCGCGGCGCCACCGTCGTACGCGATGAAGAATTTGATCGGGTAGCCCTGCCGGCCGGCGTGGTAACCCGCCGCCATCCGGCCGCCGGGGACGAACCGGCAGAGCAGCAGCACCAGCGGGCCGGGCTTGGCGGGCTTGCCGGATTGGGCGGGGTCGGCCGTCACGGGCACGGTCAGGTAGCTCACGAGGTCGAGGCCGTCGCGGCTCTTGATCTCGAGCGCGTGCAGCTTGGCGAGCTTCCAGGCCTCGAGGTTGGGGCGGTTCGTGAACAGGAACGTGGCTTTCTTCTCGGGCCGGTCGTAGCGGTAGTAGCGCACTGGGCCGTCGTCCATCACGAACTGCACGAGCCACAGCTTGTCGTCGGTGGTGCGGCTTTGCACCGTGATCTCCCCGGCGGCGACCTTCGAGAGCGCGTCGAAGTCGGCCTTGATCGCCGGGTCGAGGAACTGCCACTCGCTCTTGCCGCGCGCGAAGCTGACGGCCTGGATGGTGTCCTCGGTCGGGTGGATCAAGACGCCCCCGGCGTCGGCCCTGGGGTTCTCGGCGAGCACCTTCGACTCGCGCGTGGCGAGGTCGAGTGCCGTGACGGCCGAGGTGTCGCGGCCCCGGCTGTCGAGCATGTACGCGGTCGTGCCGGCCTTGTCGAAGCCGACGGGGCGGGTGCCGGTGCTGTCGGCCATGGCGATCTTGGCGAACGGCTTCCAGCCGTCCCCCCCGTCGGTGGCGCGCACCACGTACTCGGTGCCGCCGTCGGGCGTGACCTTCGCGGCGAAGCGCAGGTTGTAGTCGTCGTCCACCACCACGCCGCTGTACTGGTCGTTCTGGAACAGCAGCTTCTTGGTGCCGGCGGCGAGGTCGAACAGGTAGACATCATGGAAGCGCGGGTCGCGGTCGTTCAGGCCGATGACGACCTCGTTGGGCCGGCGGCGGCTGACGCCCTCGACCACCGCGCGCAGCTTGCCGGGCGTCAGGTCGGTGGTCGTGCCGGTGGACACTTCGACGCGGTAGGCGTGGAAGTTCTCGTCGCCGCCAGTGTCTTGCAGGTAGACCAGGTGTTTGCCGTCGAACGCCCAGAAGTATTCGCGCACGCCGCGCTTCTTGTCGTCGGTGACGGGCTTGGCCTCGGCCGGCTTGTCGGCCGGGGCGACGAACACGTTCAGCACGCCGTCCTTCGGGGCGACAAAGCTGAGGAACTTGCCATCGGGGCTGTACTTGACTCCGGCGCGCTCGGGGTTGCCGAAGAACACCTCGCGCGGAATCAGGCCGGTTTCTTGGCCGGCGGGCGTGGGCGCGGGGTCGTCGGCGCGGGCGGATGTCGCCAGCGCGAGGGCGCAGAGGGCGAGCAGGCGGCGCATGCGGGTCGTCTCCGGGAGTGAGGGGTGGGCGACGGGTGTTCGCCGGGGGCGTCGGAACATTGGCCCGCCCGTCAGTTGGCGAAGCCCAGCCGACTCGCCGCCAGTCGGCGCGCGGTCTCCGCCATCAGCGCGTCTTCCTCGGCCTCCGTGTTCGCCATGTAGGTCACGCTAAACCGCAGGTACGGCCCTGCGTCGTCCCACGGCACGCAGGATAAGGACTGTTCGCGGATCAGGTACTGCGAGGCGTCTTCGGCGTTGTTGAACGCCTTGCCGCCGCCGCTGATAGGGCTACGCACGTAGAGGAAGTAGGTGCCGCCGGGCATGGTCGCCTTGAACCCGGCGGCGTTGAGGGCCGCGACGAGTTTCTTCAGCCGCCGCTCATACTTGGCGCGAATCTGTGCGGGAATCTCGGGCTTACCCAGGGCGAGCGCGGCGGCGTTCTGGATCGCCATGAACTGGCCGCTGTCGCTGTTGTCCTTCACGTCGGCGTAGGCCTGCACGATTTTGGCGTGCCCGGCCACGAAGCCTAAGCGCCAGCCGATCATGTTGAACCCCTTGGACATCGAGTGCACCTCGACGCCCACGTCCCTGGCGCCGTCAATCTCCAGGAAACTCAAGGGCTTCGCGCCGTAGCTGAGCATGATGTGCGCCGCGTCCTGCACCACCACCACGCGGTTCTCGTGGGCGAACTTGACGACCTTGTCGTAGAAGGCGCGCGTGGCGACCACCCCCGTCGGGCTGTTGGGGTAATTCAGCACCAGCATCTTCGCCCGCGCCCGCACCTCATCCGGGATGCCGTCTAAATCGGGGTAGAAGCCGTTGGCCTCGGTCAGCGGCAGCTTGTGGACTTCGCCGCCGTAGTAGCGCGTGTGCGTCCCGGCCACTGGGTACCCAGGGACGGTCATGAACGTGACATCGCCCGGATTGATGAAGCACGCCGGGAGCATGGCGTAGGCCGGCTTGGTGCCGATGGCGTGGCAGACTTCCGTCACGGGGTCCAACTCGACGCCGAACTGCCGGGCCATGAACGCCGCAGCGGCTTCTTTGTAGCTCGCAATCCCGTTGTCGGCGTAGCCCCGGTTCTCGACGCGATCGACTTCCACCTTGAGCGAGGCGCGCACCTCGGGCGCGGCCATCTCGTCGTTCTCGCCGATGCCGAAGTCGAGCAAGGGGCGGTCGGGGAAGTCGGCGGTGGCCTGGCGCTTGGCGCGCTTGATCTTCTCGAACTTGTAGATGTCGGTCGATTTGCCGTAGCCCGCGCCGCCGATGCGCTCGGCGAACAGCGTTTGGAACCACGGGTCGGCGGGGGGCAGGGGCGTCATGCGCGCGGAGCCTTGCGGGGGTTGGTGCGGGGAGGGCTTAGGATAGGGGAAGGGCAGTGCGAAGGGAAGCGGGGGCCGAAAGCCCGCCGTCGCGGACGGCGGGCTTTCGGCCCCACTAGCCCTACCCCCTCCACCGCGCCCCCAGGGCCGCGAGCGCCGCCCCGGCGCCGAGTCCCTGCACCAGCGGCACGTCGCTGAGCGTGGCGAGGCGGTAGACCGCGCGCAGCGGCCAGAGGCGGTGGTCGGAGTCGGGCACGGTGTCGAGCCAGTGCGGCAAGTCGGTGGCGACCGCAACGGCAACGCCGGCTAGCGACACCACCGCGACGGTCAGTCCCACCCGGAGCAGGGCGCGGCCCGGCAGCAGCCCCGTCGCGAGCCAGACCGCACCGCCGGCGAGGGCGCCCCAAAAGAGGTGCATCGCCACCAGAGCGGGGAAGGGCGGGAAGCAGCCCCAGATGCCGCAGAGCGACTCGCCCACGGGGTCCGGCAGCGCGGCCACCCCGAGCGACAGCGCCCGCCAGGGCCAGCCACCCGGCCGCGCCGAGGAGCCGCGCCCCGGCCGCGTGCCGCCGGCAGCCTCCCGCGCACGCCGCCGACCGTTCGTCCACGTTCGTCGCCACTTCGAGTCCCATCGCGCTCCCCCAAGTTCGGGGCCGATGCGGCGCCCGCAGCGGGTCTACCGCCGGGCGGGGGGACGCCTGTCAGCGAATGCACGGATTCGGCCCGCTCAATCCCACCAGAAATACCCTAGGCCGGCAATCCTGACTGGTTGGAGTCGTA
>CAXTPM010000247.1:4060-7403 GCA_964245865.1 uncultured Fimbriiglobus sp.
GCTACGAGAACCTACCAGCCGGGAGCGGTCAACCAGGCAGGATTGCCGGCCTAGGAAATACCACGTCTTCGCCCCCAGCAGTCCCGCCGCGAGCCGGGCCACGGTGTCGGTCCCCTGCTCCACGATGTCGGGGCAGTAAATGTACTGCTCCCAGGCGAGGGCCAGCGCGCCGTCGCGGTCCTGCGGGGGCCGCTCGACTCGGCACTCGACCACATCGTGCGTTACGGCGACCACTTCCGCGCCGTATCGCTCGGACCAATACCGGTGCAGGGCGCAGTGCTCGGCGGGGCCGGGGCAGCCGTTCCAACTGCCCCAGTTCAGGTGCGCGAAGACTTGCCACGGCGCTTCGACGGGGAAGAGGCCGATCAGTACCTTGGGGTGCGGCTTGCGGGTGAGGATGTCGAGCGGCGTCGAGAGGTCGGCGTCGCCCGCGCCGAAGTCCGAGTCGTCGGGCCACTCACCGGGCTGGGTCGTGAACCCACTTTCCTCGTCTACGTCGTCGGGAGCCATGCTGGCCCTCCACCCCGCGAGGAGTTTGGCCCCGTCGAGTTTGGTCGCCTTTTTGAGAATCTTCGCGGGGTCGAACCCCTCCTCCATGCCCTCCTGCGTCATCTCGAACTCGTCCGGCGGGCCGAGTAGCACGGGGTAACGCCCCGTCGCCGCCTCGGCCCGAAGCCGCGCGAGTTCGGCCGTGGCCCGACTGCCCGGCACCGTAACGGTTGTAAATTTCGCCATCTCAACAACCCTAGGGTAAGTTGGGGCGAGTCTAGCCGCAGCGGCCCCGGCGGGCGAGGTCGGTCGTCACTGCTTCTTCGGCATCAGCCCGCGCACCGCCGTCATCGCCGCGCGGCTGACCTTCGACTTGCCGTCGCCCTCCTTGGCCAACTTGCGTAGGTCGGGGAGGGCGGGCTTGGCGCCGTCGCCCATCGCGGCGATTCCTGCAATGGCCCCCAGGCGCACGGCCTCGACTTTGTCGTCGTTCATCAGCTTGGTCAGTTTGGGGAGGACTTCCTTCGGGTCGGGGTCCACCTGGCCCACGGCCTTTGCCGCCGCGGCGCGGATCGTGGCGTCCTTGCTGTCGAGCAGTTCGATCATCACCGGCGTGGCCTCGGCGACCAGCGGCTTCTGGACTTGGCCGATCTTGCCGAGTTCCTCCAGGGCGGTGGCCTTCTGCGCCGGCGTGGCGGTCTTCGACTTCAGTTCGGCGAGGTGCTTGGCCGCTTCCTCCTTCTTGCCGGCCTCGGCGGCGCCGGCGGCAACGGCGAAGGCGATTGCGGCGAGGCCGAAGGGGATCAGGCGGGTGGCGAGTCGGGTCATGGCGTGGCTCCGTGGCGGGGGTGGCTCTAGTCTAAGAACCCCGCCGCCGGCTCCGGGTTCCCTTTTCCTCCCTCATCCCCCGTCCCCCATCCTTGGCGGCGCGCCGCCGGGGGGCTAAGATGAGCGCGGGCGGGGTCCGGCGGGCGGTGGGGCGTGCGATGTCGTTGGCCGAAGCGTTCCCCGAGATCACCAGCGCGGGCGAACCGCTCGCGCCGTTCACGCACCTCAAAATCGGCGGCCCGGCCGAGTTCCTGGTGCAGCCGCGCTCCGTCGGCGAACTCAAGCAGGTGCTCGCCCACTGCCAGGCGCGCGACATCCCCCTGCGCATGCTCGGCGGCGGCTACAACCTCTTGGTGCGCGACGCCCCGATCCCCGGCGCGGTGGTCCGCCTGCGCGGCGCGGCGTTCGACTCCGTGACCGTGCACGGCACCACGCTACGCGCCGCCGGGGGCGCCCAACTGTTCGACGCCGTGGCCCGCTCGGTCGAGGCCGGGCTGACCGGACTCGAAACGCTAGTCGGAATCCGCGGCACCGTGGGCGGCAGCGTGCGCTGCAACGTCGGCGACCGCAGCGGCGAGATCGGCCAGTCGGTGCGCCGCGTCGCGGTGCTCACCGAGGCCGGCGACGAGCAGGTGCGCGGGCGCGACGAACTCGCCTTCGGCGACCATTCCAGCGACCTCGACGAACCCGTGATCGTGTGGGTCGAGTTCGCACTCGAACCCGACAGCCCCGAGTCGATCCTCAAGCGCATGCGCCGCACCTGGGTGCTGCGCAAGGGGGGCGAGCCGCTGAGTTTCCAGTCGTCGGTGCGCCTGTTCCGCAATCCGCCAGGGGCGAGCGCCGCTAGCTTGATCGACCGCGCGGGGCTGGCGAAGTTCCGCGTCGGCGGGGCCGAGGTGAGCGACCGAAACGGCAACTACTGCGTGGCCCACCCCGGCACCGTGGCGGCCGACATCCTGCAACTGATCGAGGCGGTGCGCAGCCGCGTGCGCGAGTCGTCGGGCGTGAGTTTGGTCCAAGAACTGAACGTGTGGTGATGGCCAAGCGCCCCAAGGTGAAGCCGACCGCCGCGAGCGCCCGCCCGGCCCTCCCCCCGCCGCGCCCGTCGGCGGCGTGGCCGCTGGTGCAGAGCGCCGGGCGCGCGGGCCTCGCACTTTGCATCGTCTTCGGGGTCATGTTCGCCATCGTCTGGGTCGCGGGCCAGACCGGGCGGGTGGTGGCCCCCCAGGCGCGCTACGCCCAGGACTTCGACCTCATCGACTGCCAGCCGCCGCCGGGCATGGACAAGAAACTATTCCTCACCCAAGTTCGGTACGGCCCCGACTTACCCGATCGCCTCCAAGTCGTCGATCCGCAACTCAAAACCAAGCTCGCGGCCGCGTTCGCCGGGCACCCCTGGGTCGAGTCGGTCGAGTCGATCGAGGTGAGGCCGAACCGCCGGGTCGAGGTGGGGCTAAAGTTCCGCGTGGCGAAACTGGCGGTGGCCGTCCAGGGGCGACCGGGGAAAGTGGTGGTGGACCGCGAGGCGGTGATCCTGCCGGAGGACGCCAGCCCCGCGGGCCTCGCGGAGTTCGCCACGCCGCAGCCGCCGCCCGCCGAGAAGCCGGGGCAGAAGTGGGACAACAAGGCCGTCAAGTTCGCCGCCGACGCCGCCACCAAGTACGACCTCACGACGATCGAACTCGTCAAGGGCTACTGGGAGACGACGCGGAAGGACGGCACGCACAGCCGCTGGTGGGCCGGCAACTAGCCGACCAGCCGCAGCGCCACCCCCGCCGCCAGCGCCGTCAGCCCCACCGCAACCGCCGCGCGCACGGGGTCCAGACTCGGCCGGCGACTCAGCAGCCGCGTCAACTCGGCCTCATCGCCGCGCTCGACCGCACTTTGCAGCGCGAACTCGTAGCGCCCCTCCGGGTAGTCGCGCGCCTGCTCCGAGGTGAGCACCGCCACCGGCCAAGGGTCGGGCGCGCTGCGCGTGACGAACGCATCGAACCCAGCAATAAGAGTATCGGGGCACGTCGAGACG
>CAXTPM010000248.1:0-2902 GCA_964245865.1 uncultured Fimbriiglobus sp.
CGGCGTAGGCGGCGACGGTGACGGCGGCGATGATCGCGCAGATCGTGATGATCTTCGTGAGGTAGGCGTTGCGGCCGATCTGCTCGTCGCCCGACAGCCAGAAGCCCCCGCCGACGACCGCGACGAACAGGATCAGCCCGAACAGCCCGATGAGCCGGTCGGCCACCACCGTAGCGACGGCCGCGGCGCGGCGGTCGGGGCGCTCCTTGGCGATGAAGAATGCTTTCAGAAGGTCGCCGCCTACCGACCCCGGCAGGAACGAGTTGTAGTAGTAGCCCACCAGCCCCAGGCGCACCGCCCCGCGCCCCGAGAACGGCAAGTCGAGTGCCCGCACCAGCAGGTACCAGCGGTAGAGCTGCAGCGCCGTGCAGCCGACCGCCAGCAGCGCCATCAGGCCGAAGTATTGCCACACCGGGGGTTGGGAGAAAAGCGCCTCCAGTTGCGGGCGGAACTTGTACAGCACGTAGGCGAGCGCCCCGAAGCCGAGGCCGTACTTGAACAGGAACGACACCCAGCGCGACGCGCCCGACGCCTTCGGGGACTCGGTCGCCGCCCCGCTCTCGACACTTGCCACGCCACGCCCTCGACTGCCACGGGACTTCGCCGCCACTTGAGGGGGCATTGTCCGAATCCGCGCGGGCGTGTCAACACGGCGCGCGGGGTGCCCGGTTCCGCCGACGGTAGTTTGGGCAATCTGCGACGAATGTCCGAAAACGGTTCGCGCGGCCGCGAATCGTGTCCTATCTGGCATTAGCCACCCGATCCGCACAGATTACCAATCCGACTCGACTCAGAGGCGATGACGCAACCCGGCAGCTCCCGCCCGCCCGGCGACCCCGGCCCCGACCCGGCCCGCGCCCGCCCCCCCGCGCCCGTCGGCCCCGTCCCGCCGCCCCCGCGGCCCGCCGCCGACGAGACGCCGCGGCCGCTAGCGGGTCGCCCGACCTCGGTAATCGCGGTTCACCCACACGACATCTCCGCTACGATCCAGCCCGCGTCCGGCGCCCGGCCGTCACTGCCCCCCTTCCGGCCGGGCGCGATGCCCGCGCCCGGCGAGGAGTTCCTCGGTTTTACCCTGGTCGAGGAACTCGGCTCGGGCGCGTTCGCTCGGGTGTTCCTGGCCCACCAGCGCGGGCTGGCCGACCGGCCGGTGGCGCTGAAGATTTCGACCCGCGCCACCGCCGAGCCGCAGCGCCTCGCCAAGTTGCGCCACACCAACGTCGTGCCGATCCACTCGGTTCACGACGCGCCGCCGCTGCAGGCGGTCTGCATGCCGTACCTGGGGCGGCGCACGCTCGCGGACGTGCTCAAGAACTACCAGTCGAGCCTCGACCGCTCGTCCCGCCGCACGCGGCTGCTTGTCGGCGCGCTGTCGCGGCTCTCGGGCGGGGGCGCGCCGTCGCGCGCGCCGGGCGCGGCCCCGCCTCCCCGGCCGGACCCTGCTGCCCCCGGCGCCGCACCGCCGCTCGCCGGGGGTACCCACGCCGAGCGCGTCGCGCGCGTGCTCTTGGCCGTGGCGCGCGGCCTGGAGCACGCGCACGGTCAGGGCATTCTGCACCTAGACATCAAGCCCGCCAACGTGCTCGTCACCGACGACGGCGAGCCGCTCCTGCTCGACTTCAACCTCTCGCACGACACCGGCCGCGCCCGCGCCCTCGCCGGCGGCACGCTGCCGTACATGGCTCCCGAACAACTGCGCGACTTCGCCCGCCCCGGCGCGGCCCCCGTTGACGCCCGCACCGACCTGTTCTCGCTGGGCGTGCTCTTCTACGAACTCCTCACCGGGCGGCACCCGTTCCCGACGCCGGACGGGCGCCCCGACATCGAGTCCCTCGCGTTGCAGCGCGAGGCCGGGGCGCCGCCGATCCGGGGCGTGAAGCCGCGCCTCGCCCCCGCGCTCGCCTCGGTCGTCCACAAGCTCTTGGAACCCGACCCCGCGCGGCGTTACCGGAGCGCGGCGGACCTCGCCGACGACCTCGCGCGCCACCTCGCCGACCGGCCCCTGGCGCACGCGCCGAACCCCTCGACCGTTGAACTCGTGCGGAAGTGGCGGCGGCGGCACCCGCGCGCCGGCCCGGCGCTACTGGCGCTCGCGCTTTGCGGCCTGGCGGTCGGCGGCGGCGCGCTCGTGTACGCCCGCGCCGAGTCGGCCGCGCGCGAGCTGCGCCGGGCGCGCGAGGGCGCCCTCGCCGCGGCGCTCCCAGGCCTGCGCGTCGATCTCGCCGACGCCGAGTCGCCGGCCCTGCGCGCCAAAGCCCTCGCCCTCGCCGAGGCGCGCCTGGCCGACCTGGGGGCGCCCGGCCTCGCCCCGCTCGACGCGCCGCGACTGGCCGCGATCCCCCCCGAGGGCCGCCCCCCGCTCGCCGAGCTGGAGCGCCTCGGCGCCCTGGCGCTCTGGCTGGACGCGCGCGACTCGCGCGACGCCGCGCCGAAGTCGGCCGCGGCGGGCCTGGCGCGCCTGGCGCTGGCGCGGCAGCTCGACCCCGCGCCCGAGGGGCGCGCCGCGGCCGAACTGGGCGCCGACCTGGCGCGACTCGCCGGCGCGCCCGCCCCCGCCGCGCCCCCGCCCGAGGCACCCGAGCCGGGCGCCGCGGACCTGTACCTCGCCGCGGCGCGCGACCTCGCGGCGACCCGGCCCGCCGACGCCGCGGCCCACCTGGCGCGCCTGGTGGCGCGCGAGCCGATGCACTTCGCCGCGCAGTACCAGCTCGGGCAGTGCCGCGCCGCACTCGGCGAGGCGTCCGCGGCGCTCGAGCACTTCTACCTGGCGAAAATCCTCGGCCCCGCCGACGCCCGCGCCCCGTACCGCCGCGCCGCACTTCTCTTGGTGACGCAGCGGGTGGCGCCGGCGCTCGCGGAACTCGACGAGGCGGTCGCGCGCGACCCCACCCTGGAAGACGCC
>CAXTPM010000248.1:2912-3723 GCA_964245865.1 uncultured Fimbriiglobus sp.
CGGGCTGCGCGCCGCGCTGCGGGCCTCGCAGGGGCAGAGCGAAACCGCGCTGGCCGACTGCGACCGGGCGCTGGCCGCGCAGCCGGACTCGGCGTCGCTGCGGCTGTTGCGCGCCGACCTACTAGCGCGGCTGGGGCGCGGCGGGGAGGCCGGGCAGGAGCGCGACCGGGCGCTGAAACTCGCCCCCTCCGGCGGGAGCGACTTGGTCGCGCTCGCCGGGGCGCGGCGGGAGTCCGACCCGCTCGCGGCGATCCTCGACTACCAGCGCGCCGCCGAGGCCGGGGCGAAGAACTTCGCGGCCTGGCAGAACCTCGCGGCCGTCTACAGCCGGCAGATGCGCCGCCCGGACCTGGCCCTCGCGGCGATGAACAAGGCGGTCGCGTGCGCCCCGGAGAACCCGGTGGGGCGGGTCAGCCGCGCGGTGCTGAACGCCGAACTCGGCCGCGCGGCGGCGGCGCGGGACGACCTGAAGGTCGCCCTCGACCGCACCGACGACCCCCAGGTCACCTACGCCGCCGCGTGCGCGCTCGCCCTGGTGGCGGGCACGGACGACGAGTTCGCCGACGCGGCCGACTGCCTCACCCTGGCGGTCAAGCGCGGCTTCGCGGACTGGGAGCAACTGGAGAGCGACCCGCACCTCGCGCCGCTGCGCGCCCGGCCGGAGTACGAGCGCTTCGCGGCGGCCGCCCGCGCCCTGGGGGCCGCGCCCCGCTAAAATCCCCGTGCCGCGCCGAGGCGGCAGGAGGGGTTCCGTGACCGACGACGCCAGGGCGATCCTGAGATCAATCGCCGCCGACCCCGGCGCCGACCT
>CAXTPM010000248.1:3733-7387 GCA_964245865.1 uncultured Fimbriiglobus sp.
CGCGCCTCGTCTACGCCGACTACCTGGAGGAGTTCGGCGGCGACCGCGCCGCCGAATACGCCCGGCTCATCCGTGGCGCGGTCGAAGTCGCCCGGCTCGACCCCTGGCACCCCGCGCGCCTCGGGGCCGAGGCCCGCCGGCCCCCACCCCCCGGCCCGGACGACCTGCGCGAGTTCCGACCGCTCGAACCGACCGAGCGAGTGTGGGAGTGGTTCGGGCCGGATCAGTCGGGCCGCGGCGTCATGAGCAGCATCAAGGTGCGCCAGCTCACGACGTTCCTCGATGAGGCCGACGCGATCTTTGACGCCGCGCCGGTGGACGAACTCTGGCTCCCGACCGCCGCCCTCTCGGACTACCGCGACTTCGCCCGCCGGCCGTGGCTGAGCCGAGTCGAGAGCGTGCAGTTCTACGGCACCTCGCCGCCGATCGAGCCGCTGCGCGCCCTCGCCGAGAGCGAGTTCGCGCTGAACATCCGCCGCGTGGCGCTGCACCGCGCCGGCGGCTACTCGGTGCCGGTCGTTCTGGCCGACCTGCTCGAAAGCGACCTCGGCAGGCGCCTGGAGCGCCTGGAACTGCACGCCGGCGCGTCGGCCGATTTACTCTGGCTCGAGCCGCTCGAACTGCTCACGCCCGCCCACCGCCTGACGGATTTGTGCCTGGTGACGATGGGGGTGACCGCCGAGGCGCTCGACCGCCTGAGCCAGTCCGCGTTCTGGCCCAACCTGCGCCGCCTGACCGTGCTCGGCGACGACCACCGCGTCGATCCCGGCGAGGGCGACGCGCTCGAGATCGAACCCCCGGCGCGGCTGGAAAGCCTGGTACTCGGCAGCGGCATCGCCACGGCCGACTTGCTGAAGGCCACGCGGCTGATCGACCGCGCCGAAAAGCTCACGCACCTGGCCGTCGATGCCCGCTCGCTGCGCAAGCCCGGCCGGCAGAAGCTCCAGGCGCTCGAACTCGACCGCCGCTGGGACGCGGCGAGTGTTGAGCGGCTGGTCGAGTGGGGGCTGTGGGACAAGCTCAGATACCTCGACTGCCGCAAGATCACCGCCGACGGTCACTTGGGGCAGCTGCACCCGCTCTTGAAAGTGGCGCGACCAACCAAGCTGGAAACGCTAGTGGTCAGCGCGCCGGGCGGGGCGGGGCAGGGCGTGGCGGCGGAGCTGCGGGCGCTGTTGGGCGGGGTGTTGGTGGAGGCGTGATACGCCTCCCATTTAACGTCTTACCGTTCGCTGGCGTGCTGATAGTGTGACCTCCCCGCGTCGGAGGCGTCCCGCGCGCGTCGGACCCCGCCACGCCCCGGACGAACTCGCCGAGCCGGCCCGGCGCGAGCCGCGCGAGGGTGCCGCGCCGCCTGATGGTCGCGCGCGCCGCGATGCTGGGCCGCACCGCCGCCCAGGCGGGGGCCGGGGCGCTGCTGTGCGAGCGGCGGGTGCGCGGGTGGGCCGCGCGGCACAACGCGGGCGGCCAGGAGGCGCCCGCGGATCGTCCGGGGCGGGCCCGCAAGCCACCGCTCGCGCCCGAGCAGGCGGCGCGCCTCGCCGAGCGCCTCCGCTCCGGGCCGGCGCCCGGCGACGCGGGGGTGTGTTGCGCGGCGAGGACATCCGCCGCATCCCCGCTTCGGAGTTCGGCGTGGCGAGGCGGCTCGCGGCGGTCTACGTCATCCTTCGCAAGATGGACCTCGCGCCGCCGCGGCCACGGCCGGCGCCCCCGGCGCCGACCCGGCGGCGCGCGAGTCCTCCAGAAAAGTCTGCCCGAGTTCGTCGCCGGGGTCGCCGCCGCGCGCGCCGAGGGGGGCCACGCGGTGCTGGTGTGGGACGATCTCGGGCTACCACCCGGCGTCGAAGGCCTTCTGGGTGCCGGCGAACGTCACCCCGGTCACGCTGCCGCCCTGCTCGCCGGAGCTGAACCCCGTGGGGCGGCTGTGGCTCTACCTCCGGCAGCGGTTCTGGTCGAACCGCGTCTACAAGGACTTGGCCGCGCTGGAGGCCGCAGCCCAGGACGGCTGGCGACGCGCCTGCCTCGACCCCGCGCGGGTCAAGACTATCTGCCGCTGCGACTACGCCGCCGGCAGCTAATTCCGAGAAAGCGTATTACTCAAGCGCACAAAGGAGCGGGACTCACCCCGTCTCCGCGACCACCCGCTCGGCGAGCGAGAGGTTGCGCTCGGCGTACACCTCGGTGACGTTGGCCCGCGCGTGCCCGAGGACCACCTGCGCCGCTTCGAGGCCGAACGCGCCCCGCACCTCGGTCGCGCGCGAGTGGCGCAGCTGGTTGGGGTGCCAGTGCGGCACCCCCGCCCTGACGCACGCCTTGGCCACCGCCGAGGCGTAGGTGAACCGCGTGTAGAACGCGCAGGGCTTGCGCTTGGGGTCCGCCTTGCGCCGGCAGGCCTGGCTCGGCTGCACCTTGGTCTTGCGCGCGGCGCGCCTGGCGGCGAACAGCTCCTCGCGCGCGTCGGCCGGGCTGAAGAGGTACGCGTCGGGGTCGGGCCCGAGCAGCGGCCGCAGCACCTCCTGGCACCGCGGGCCGATCAGCACCACGCGCTCCTTGCCCCGCCAGGCGGTCTTGTGCCGGCGCGGCCGGTAGACCCAGAGCGGCCCCGAAGTGTCGAGGTCGCGTCCGCGCATCCGCGCCGCCTCGCCCGGCCGCATCGCCGTGAGGCGCTGGGTCCGCACGAGCGCGGCGAGTGCCGACAGCAGGAACGGCAGCGCCGCCTCAACGTGCCCGTCGAGGACCGGGCCGACAGGCTTGGTCTCGCGGGCCTCCGAGCGCCCGGCCTTGAGGCCGTCGATGGCCGTCAGCGCCCGGTAGACCGACTCGGGCACCAGTTCCTCGGCGACGGCCCACTTGAACAGGCGCTTGACGCGGCCGACGCGCTGGTTGATGACGCCCCGGCTGACGCCGGCGTCGATGAGCGACTGCCGCACGGCCTTGAGCTTGAGCGGCGAGAACTCCGCCGCCGCCAAGTCGCCGAACAGCCTGCGCACCGGGCGGAGCGAGAGCTTGTAGTCCGCCTACTCGCTGGTGGGCGTGCCGTCGGGGTGGCGGTAGTAGGCGGTGGCGTAGCGCTCCCAGAACTGGAGGATCAGCTCGGCCACGCTCAGGGCGGGCGCGGCGACTCCGGCGGCCCGGCGGCCGTTGGCGAGCCACTCGGCGACGAGGGCGTCGTAGGCGTCGCGCACGGCCTGCGGGGGAGTCTTACAGGCGTCGGGCCAGTGGTTGAGGTAGTGGTCGCGCCCGGCGAGGGTGACGACGCCCTGCTTGCTGGCGAGGTGGCGCCGGAGGGAGGGTGGGGACTTGCGGGGGGGCATGGCGAACCGCCGGAGGAGCGTTAGCCGGGTAGACTACCGGGTTTCGATCTTCTGAGGGCCGCCCCCCCGACCGCCGGGGGAGATGATTAAGTGCCGCGAGGGACACGACTTACGTCAAACGAGGACGACGGGACTCGAACCCGCAACCTCCGGATCGACAGTCCGGTGCTCTAACCAGTTGAGCTACGTCCCCAACGCTCATCAATCTAGCAGCCGACAGCCGTCTTGCAAAGGGGCAATCTTCGGCTTTGTTCCCCGCAGCGGTCCCGGCCCCCGCGCGGTCCCGTCGGGGGGAACGAGGCGCCTGAGAGGCGCCGGTTCGGCGAAATCCGCGAAACTC
>CAXTPM010000249.1:0-1574 GCA_964245865.1 uncultured Fimbriiglobus sp.
AGGGGGGGTTCACCGTCACGTCGCCGCTCCTGCCGGAGTTGGTGAGCGAGGGCGACACGCTCGCCGAGGCGGTCGCCAACGCTCGGGACGCCGTCGCGGCGGTGGTGGAACTCTACGACGACGAGGGGCGCGAATTGCCGCCGGGCCTGTCGCTGGTTCTCGACGGCCTGCCCGTCACCGGCGACGTTCTCGTGGAAGCCCCGTGACCTACCGCGAGGCGGCGGGCAAACTCGCGCGGCTCGGCTGCCGGGAAATCGCCCGGCGGGGCGGGGGGAGTCACCGCAAGTGGCAGAACCCCGCCGCGGGACGTTCGACCATCTTGCCAGACCACAAAGGCAAAGACTTGAAACTCGGCACGCTGCGTGCGGCCGTCCGGCAACTCGGCCTGGACTGGTCCGCGTTCGAGCAGTCGTAGCCCCCGCCCTTCACCCGCTCCCGCCCCCCGAGTTCCCGCCATGCCCCCCGCCACGCAAGTCGTCATCACCGCCCCGCACGCCGCCTCGACGCGCCAGGTCGAACTCGGCGACCCCGCGCCGAATCAAATCCTGATCAAGTGCCACACTTCGGCGATTAGTGCCGGCACCGAACTGGCCGTGTACACCGGCACGCACCAGTGGCTCAAAGACCCCGCGATGGTGGACTGGAAGTTCCCGTTCCGCCCTGGGTACTCGGCCGCGGGCACGGTGGTGGCGGTGGGGGCGGAGTTCCCCGGCGACTTCAAGCCGGGCGAGCGGGTGAGCTACCCCGGCAACCACGCCTCGCACGAACTGCTCACGGTGGGGCACGAGCGCTGCCGGGTCTGGCGGATGCCGGACAACTTGAGCTTCGACGACGCCGCCCTGGCGTGCATCGCCCGCTACGGCCTCGGCGCGGCGATCCGCCCCGGCATCACCCTGGGCCGCAGCGGCGCGGTGCTGGGCCTGGGCATCATCGGGCAGTTCGCGCTGCGCTGCCTGCAAGCCGCCGGGGCGTCGCCGGTGGTCGGCATCGACGCGGTGCCGATGCGCCGGGCGGCAGCCCTCGCGGCCGGGGCGGACTTCGTGATCGACCCCGCCGCCGGGCCGGCGCGCGAGCAGTTGGCCAAGCTGCTGGGCGCACGGGGTGCGGAGGTCGTCGCCGACGCCACGGGGGTGCCCGACGCGGTGCCGGTCGCGATGAGCCTGGCCGATAACGCGGGGCAAGTCATCGTCGTCGGTAGCCCGCGCGGGTTGGCCAAAGAGGTGAACTTCTACGACGACCTGCACCGGCGCTACATCGAAGTGTCGGGAGCGCACGGGAACATGCTGTTCGAGCCGGCGCACACGAAGTTGAACGGCGCGTGGGACATCCACAAGGCGCAGAACTTCCTCCTGCGGAGTCTGGCCAACGGCCGGCTGAGCCTGAAGGGGCTAGTCACGCACACGATCACGCCGGACGGGGTGGACGCGGCGTACAAGGGGCTGCTGACCGACAAGGACAATTACTTGGGCGTGCTGGTAAAGTGGGCGTAGGCGCGGACGAGTTAATTGGCCCCAGCTAGTCTGACCTTACCCCCCATCCCCCTCTCCCAGGAGGAGAGGGGGAGAAGCCTACTG
>CAXTPM010000249.1:1584-7348 GCA_964245865.1 uncultured Fimbriiglobus sp.
GCACCTGCGCCCACCCCCTCTCCTCCTGGGAGAGGGGGACGGGGGGTGAGGTCGCTTCCAGGCAGGAGCCGATCGACTCGCCCCCATCTCTCTGGTACCTCCACATGCCTCGCCCCCTCACCCTGTCGGCCCTCCTGTTCGCCCTCCTCGCCGCTCCCGCCCCCCTCGCACGGGGCGCCCCGCCGCAGCGCGTCGCGTTCCCGCCCGACGCGCACGTCCTGGACGCCAAGCGTGATCTCGGCGCGAAGGGCGACGGCGTGGCCGACGACACCGTCGCGCTGCAAAAGGGCATCGACCTGAGTTCGGGGTTCAACCAGAAGGTCACGAAGGCGCTCTACCTGCCCGACGGGGTCTACCGCGTCACGAAGTCGCTGGTGGTGCGCAACGCCCTCGGCCCCTGGCTCTACGGCGAAAGTATGAGCGGCACAATCATCCGCCTCGCCGATAACTCGAAGGGCGTCACGGCGGTGTTGCGCACGCACCCCAACGAGGTCGGCCCGACCTCGGCCGACTGGTTCATGCGCAACCTGCGGAACTTCACCGTCGATGTCGGCAACAACCTCGGCTGCGACGGCATCCGCTACCACGCGACGAACTCCGGCATCATCCAGAACGTGCGCGTCGTGGGCAACGGCGTGGGCGGCGTCGGCATCAACGCGGGGTTCCTCGACAAGAGCGGCCCGAACCTGATCCAAGACTGCGAGATCGACGGCTTCGAGACCGGCGTCCTGTCGCAGTGGATTTGGGGCGAGACGATCAGCCGCGTCAGGGTCACGAACTGCCGCAAGGCCGGGCTGGTGGTGAGCGCCAACGTCGTCGCGGCCGAGGGCTTGGTGGTCGAGAACACGCCGCTGGCGGTGGACATCCAGGAGCCGAACGGCTGGGGCCACTGGGCGGGCGTCGCGGCGCTGGTCAACTGCAAGTTCACCGGCGGCGACCCCAAGGGGCCGGCGATTCGCAACCGGGGCGTGCTCGTCTGCCGCAACGTCGAGACGGGCGGGTTCGCCCGCGCCCTCGACGGCGCCGACGGGGTGAATCTCACCGAGTTCGCGTCGCACCCCGTCAAATCACTCTTCGACGCGCCCGAAGCGGGGCTACCGATGGCGGTCAAGCCCGAGCCGCTGGTGCCGTGGGAACTGGACGCGGCCAAATGGGTCTGCGCCAACGACTTCGGCGCGGTCGCCGGGGACAACCGCGACGACGCGGCCGCGCTGCAAAAGGCCATCGACGCGGCGGCGGGTTCCGGCAAGACGACGGTGTACCTGCGCGGCTGCGGCGGCGGCGACCCGAACCACTACACCCTCGACGGCGAGGTGCGAATCCACGGCAGTGTGCGGCACGTTCTGGGCCTCGGCTGGGCGCGAGTCCTCGGCGGCAAGGCCGGCCGGCTGGTACTCGATGACCAGTCGGCGCCCGTGGTGAAGGTTCAGAACATCGACGCCTTCGGCGGCTCGCCCGTTACGGTCGAAAACCGCTCGGCCAAATCGACACTCGTGGTCGAGAGTTGCGGCGTCACGGTCCTCGGCACCGGCGCGGGCGACATTTTCGCCACCGACTGCCCGTGCAAGCTCGAACTCGCCAAGCCCGGCCAGAAGGCGTGGTGCCGGCAGTTGAACCCCGAGGGCGACAGCGACGACGGCCTCGTCAAAAACGCCGGGGGCGAGCTGTGGGTGCTGGGGATGAAGTGCGAGGGCAAGGGCGTGCGCGTGCGCACCAGCGCCGGGGGCAAGACGGCAATCCACGGCGCGTTCATCTACGGCCCCGGCAACGAGGAGAAGGACCGCCGGCCGATTTTCGCCGTCGCGGGCGGTTCGCTGGAGGTATTGGGCTTGCGGGAAATCAACTTCGGCGGGCACACTTACACCGTGAAGGTGGCCGAGACGCGCGCCGGCGTGGTGCGCGAACTCGACAAGACCCACGAGGGCGGCTGGATCGGCTGGGCGCTGTACCGGGGGTACGCCGGGCCGCCGCAGTGAGGGCCGGACGCCGTGCCGATGAACTTCCCCGCCCGTCGCGCCCTGCTCCTCGCGGTCGCCGCCGTCTTGGCGCTCGCGCGCCTCGGTCACGCGCCGCTCGTCTCCGAGGAGTACCGCTGGGGCGAGGTCGCGCGGCAGATGGCGCGCTCCGGCGACTGGTTCACCCCGAGTATCAACGGCCGGCTCTACTACGACAAGCCGCTCGGCTCGTACTGGCCGATCGTGCTCGCATCGCGCGTCACGGGTCGAGTCGATGAACTCGCCGCGCGCCTGCCCTCGGCGCTCGCGGCGCTGCTGGCGGTGGCCATTGTGATTGACTGGGGCCGGCGGCGCTTCGGCCAGAGCGCGGGGCTGTGGGCGGGGGCGGTGCTGGCGTCGTCGTGGGGGTTCGCGTTCTACGCCCGGCGCGCGTCGGCCGACCTCGAAAACCTGCTCGGCATCCTCGCGGCGGTCTGGATATTTGACCGGGCGCGTGGGGACTGGACGGCCGGGCGCGTAATCCTCTTGTGGCTGACGATGGCGGCGTGCTCGCTGATGAAGGGCTTGCTCGGCTTCGCGGTGCCTATTTTCGTGTTCGGCGTCCACGCGCTGTGGGTGGCGTGGGCCGACGCCCCGGAGCGGTCGGCGCGGGCGCTGCTGGCGCGCTTCGTCGCCGAAAGCCGCTGGCTGGTCCACCCGGCGGCGCTGGTGGCCGTGCCGCTCGCGGTCGCCCTGTACGCGCTGCCGTTCGCGCTCTCGCCGCGCGCGTCGGAGGGAGTGGCGATGGTGGTGCGCGAGAACCTCGCCCGCTTCGTCGCGCCGCACAACCACAAGGGGCCGGTGTACCTGTACTTCGGCGTCATCGTCGCGCTGGCGGCGCCGTGGTCGCTGCTGCTGCCGTTCGTGCTGCGGGACGCGTTCCGGGCGCGGGAAAGCGAACCGGCGCGGCGGTTCGTGCTGGTGTGGTTCCTGGCGACGTTCGTGTTATTCACGCTCTCCGCGTCGCGGCGCAGTTACTACCTGCTCCCCGTCCTGCCGCCCCTGGCACTCCTAGTAGGCGAGTGGCTGGCCCGGCGCGGCGTGCGGCCGGCGTGGGGCGCGGCGGTCTTGGCGGGGCTGGCGTGCTGGTTCGCGCTAGTGCAGCCGAGGCTCGACGACGAGAGGCCGCGCCGCGCGTTCGCGCGCGAAGTCGCCGCCCGCTGCGGCGACTTCGGCGCGCTAGTCCTGCACCCGTCGGCGGAAATCAGCTTCGAGCTAGACGCGCCGGCGCCGATCCCCGAGGCCCGCTCGCCCGAAGAGTTGCCGGCCGGCGCGGCGTGGGTGGTGGTGCCGCGCAAGCTCGCCGGGCCGTTCCTCGAACTCGGCGCCGCGGAGGCCGAGGAGGAATTGAGGCCGTGGGAGGACGCGGGGCGGGCGGGGAACAAGCTGCTCCTGGTGCGGCTCGGCGCCCCCTCGCGCTAGCCACGCCGAACCTTCGCGCAATCCCCACACTCGCCCCGTAGCCTGAGCGGTGTCCCGCCCCCTCACCCGCACGGGTCACGCCGCGATGCGCAAGGCATTTACACTCATCGAGTTGCTGGTGGTGATTGCGATCATCGCCATCCTGATTGGATTGCTCCTGCCGGCCGTGCAGAAAGTGCGCGAGGCCGCGGCGCGGGCGTCGTGCCAGAACAACCTCAAGCAGTGGGGCTTGGCACTGCACAACCACGAGTCGGCGCTGGGCGCGTTCCCCACGCAGGGCGACGTGCCGGTCGGCAAGGTCGGCGACCCGTGGAGCGCGCAGACGCGCCTGCTCGCCTACGTCGAGCGCGACGACCTGAGCAAGCAAATCGACTACAGTCAGTCGAGCGACGGGCAGGCGATGGCGGTCAACCGCGTCAAACTTTTGGTCTGCCCGTCGGAGGTCAACGACCGCCCGCAGGCCAGCCCGACCGCGCCGTACCCCCTGAACTACCTGGTGAACGTCGGCAGTTGGTTCGTCTACGACCCCGCCACCGGCCGCGCCGGCGACGGGCTGTTCGGCCTGAACCAGCGCCGGCGCATCGCTGAAATCAGCGACGGCACCAGCAACACGCTCGCCATGAGCGAGGGCAAAATGTTCACGCCCATCCTGCGCGACGGCGGCAGCCCGGCGGCGTTCGGCGCGGCCACCCCGGCCACCCCCTCAGACGTGACCGCCCTGCCGGGGAGCCTCAAGCTCGACGCGGGGCACGTCGAGTGGATCGACGCGCGCAGCATCCAGTCGGGGTTCACCACCACGTTCCCGCCGAACACCAAAGTCCCGTTCACCAGCGCCGGCACGGTGTACGACATCGACTTCACCAGCCGCCGCGAGGGGAAGACCGCGGGGGTGCCGACCTACACCGCCGCGACGGCGCGCAGCTTCCACACCGGCGGCGTGTACGCGCTCTGGTGCGACGGGTCGGTGCGCTTCGTGCGCGACGCCATCGAGCCGGCCCAGTGGCGCGCGGCCGGGACGCGCGCGGGCGGGGAGGTCGCTTCGCTCGAAGGATGAGGGGTGCAGGGAGACCGCGGACAGAAACCCGGCAGGCCTTCGTCTGCGGTCTCCGCCCACCCCTCACCCTTCATCCCTCATCCTTTGTCTAGCGGTTGTGCCGGGACGGGCGGGCGAATGTCGCCGGCAATTTCGCCGGGGGTACCCAAAGTGTTGCAGTCGGGCGCTAGGTTACTACGATAACGCCCGGTGATGCCCCCGCTTCCTGATTTCCCCCGGCAGGCGACTCGATGGAGAAGTACATGTGCTACGGGGCACTCGGGGTCGCGGGGCTGATGGCGCTGTTGTTCGTACTCGACTTGGTGATTGGTATCCCCTTCGGCGGCGGCTCGTTCGTCGCGGCCGACATCCTCGGCATCCTCGCCAGCGGGATTGTCGGCTACCTCGGCTTCAACGCCCTGCAGGAAGTCAAGTAGCCGCCAGCACTTCGGCCACCGCGGCGGCGAACTCGGCCACGCCCGGCCCGGCGGCGACCGCGACGCGGCCACCGAGTGGGACGAGTGCCGCGGCGGTGTGGGCACTAATCGCGGCGAAGCGCACCGCCCCACTTCGGACGAGTTCGAGCACTCCGGCGTCGCAGCAACTCCCGAACGCCCTGGCGGCGTTCGCGCTCCAAAGTGTCACGCAGTCGATCTCGCCCCGCTGCAGCCGAACCCAGGCTTCGCCCGAAGTGTCGGCGTTGGCCACCTGCCGGTAGACGACTAGCCCCTCGCAGCCCGGCAACTCGGCGAGCAGCGACTCCTTCCCCTCGGCGGCGCGGGGGAACAGCACCCGCCGGGCGCCGAGGCCGCGTAACTCGGCGGCGAGAACTGTGGCCGTCGCAGTGGCCGGCACGAGGTGGACCGGCCAGCCGGCGCGACTCATCGCGGCGGCGGTGGCCCGACCGACGGCGGCGAGTCTGGCGCCGCCGAAGTCGCCCGCCGTCACGCCCCGACTGGCCACAGCCTCGACGGCGTTGGCGCTCGTGAACGCCGCCCAGTCGTAAGCCCCGTCCCGCAGGCGGTTGATGCCCGCATCGACCTCGCCCCAGTCCGCCGGCGGCGCGATCACGAGTGCCGGCCAGATGCCCACGACCGCGCCGAGTGCCCGGAACTCGGCGGCGGTGGCGTCGGCCTGCCCGGCGGGGCGCGTCACCAGCAGCCGCACGCCGTCGAGGCGCGCCACGGCTAGACCGCCACCTGCCGCTCGGCCTCGGCCTCGGCGGCGTCCTCGGCCTCGTGCCGCGGCGGGAAGAAGTGGCAAATGGCCACGCCGAGCATGTACAGGCCGAACATCGGCACGAAGAGGTACATCA
>CAXTPM010000250.1:0-7321 GCA_964245865.1 uncultured Fimbriiglobus sp.
CGCTACTCCCCTTGAACACCTCGTCGAGGAAGGCGTAGTCGGCCTCGGGCAGCTTCCCCCTGGTGACGCGGACGTAGCGGTCGTCTTTGAGTGCCGCGAGGCTCACCGGCCCGGCGACCTCCTCGGGCGCGGTGAACTTGGTGAGCAGCAGGCTGAACTTGGCCCCGCCGGTTCGCGCCAGGACGCTGTCCAGGAGCAGGGACTTGGCGCAGCCGGGCGGGCCGACTAAGAGCAGGTGCTCGCCGGCGAGCAGCGCGGTGAGGGCGAGGTCCACCTCGTCGTCGCGCTCGATGAGCGCCGAGGAGAGTTCGCGGCGGGCCAGGGCGAACTTGCCGCAGACGACCCCATCTGCGGGGGTGGCCAGTTTCATCTTCGAGTCCTCCAGAAACAGGGGCGACCCCGCACACCACGGACGTGCGTGCGGGGCCGCGTGGGTGAGGGGGCCGGCGGGTAAGCGGCCGCCTCAAGTATCATGACGCGGATCGGCTACGTTTTTAGGCTTCATGCCATCTCACGCGCGGGTCCGGCCGGCCGCAACTCATACCATACCCTTGCCGGGAAGTCGCGCCGGGGCATCCGGCGCCGAGGCGAGTAGCGCCTGGGTCTCGAAGGCGAGTGCGGCCCGCGCCCGACTGACCCCGCCCCGACTTACCCGAACCGTCGACGGCAGTCGCTCGGGAAGAGCCCGCCGGCGTTGCAACCCCCTGCTGCGGGGCTTCGGGTCGGGGGGGGGGCCGGCGGAGGGGCGATAAGTGGCGGTACGGCGGAGGCGCGGGTGGCGGACAAGACTGTGAAACTGCCGAGAGCGCTCGGGTTCCGGGGGGGGGCCGCCAGCGTCCACACCAGCCGCACAATGATGCTGTCCGAGTTGACGCTCGTCCTCGACCGGGTCCCCGCGTCCGCCGCCTCGGACGCCTACGCCGCGGCCATCGTGGCGGACAACGTACTCGGCAAGCCGACCCAGACGACGCGCAGGCGGACGGCCCAGCGCCTCGCCGAGTTGTACGCCCTCGACCCGACCTGCCCCCTGTTCCGCCTGCTCCGCCACTTCTGGCCGGCCGACGCCCCGTCCCGCCCCATGCTGGCCATGCTCGCGGCGGCGGCGCGCGACCCGGTCCTGCGGGACGTGACGCCGTTCGTGGTGGCGGTCCCGGTGGGGGAGTCGGTGACGACGGGGCAGGTCGCCGAAGCCCTCGGGGCACACTATCCGAAACGGTTCGGGACATCGACGGCGGTGGCGACCGCGCAGCGGCTGGCGTCGTCGTGGGGGCAGGCCGGCTACCTGGCCGGCAAGTTCAAGAAGGCGCGGTCCCGCCCGGTCGTCACGCCGGTGGTGGCGACTTTCGCCCTCCTGCTCGGATACCTCTCCGGGCTGCGGGGCAAGTTGCTCCTGGATACCGTCTGGACCCGGCTGCTGGGCGAGACGCCCGCCCAGGTCGCCGACCTCGCGGCGGAGGCGTCACGCCGGGGGTGGGTGACCTACAAGGCGGCGGGGGCGGTAGTGGAAATCGCCTTCCCCGGCCTGCTGAAGCCCCAAGAGGAGAGGGCCACCCTTGACCAGGACTGAACTGCTCGGGAAGAACTTCCAGCGGGTGTGCGGCCTGCCGTGGGACCGGAACGTCGCGGGGGCGCAGCGGGTCTGGCTCGCCGTCTACGACAAAGAAGACGAGCGCAAGGTGCGACTCCGACTGGGCCTGTTCGGGGAAGCCGCGCAGCAGACCGGCCACCCGTGGCAAACCCTCGACCTGACCGACGCCTTCGCCGACTGGATGACCGCCCCCGCGAACGCGGCCTACGCCGCCAGCTACTTCGAGTCGCCCGACCTGCTGGACGACGCGGCGCTGGCCGACTTCAGGGAGTGGGTGGCGGCCCAGGTGCTCGCCGCCCTCGACCGGGCCCCGCAGGCCGAGGACGCCGTGCTGGGCGTGTACGGCGTCGCGTCGCTCTTCGGCCTCCTGAAGGTCTCCGAGCTGCTGCCGCTGGTCGAGGGCCGGGTCCGGGGCCGGCTGCTAGTTTTCTTCCCCGGCGTGTACGAGCGGGACAACTACCGCCTGCTCGACGCCCGCGACGGCTGGAACTACCACGCCGTCCCGATCACGGCCAGCGAATCGGAGGCCCGCCGGTGACCAGCAACCTCGAACTCTACGAGAAAGACCCCCGCACCCACACGCTGCTGAACCAGGGGGTGGCGAAGGTTTCCGGCGGCCAGTCCGCGGCGGAACTCGACACGCTCCGGTACGAACTCGCCAACTTCGTGTGCGACGGCCAGTACGCGGACGGGCTGGTCCGCATCCTCTCGACGTACCTCGGCCACCTCGGCGAGTCCGAGCAGCCGGGCGTGTGGGTCAGCGGATTCTTCGGCTCGGGGAAGTCGCACCTCGTCAAGATGCTGCAACACCTGTGGGCCGACTTCGAGTTCGCCGACGGGTCCAAGGCGCGGGGCGTTGCGAAGCTGCCCGGCGAGGTGAAGGACCACCTGAGGGAGCTGACGAACGCCGCCAAACGAGCCGGCGGGCTGCACGCCGCCGCCGGGACGCTCGGGGCCGGGGCCGGCGACAGCATCCGGCTCGAACTGCTCGGCGTCATCTTCAAGTCGGTCGGGCTGCCCGAGCAGTACGCCCGCGCCGGGTTCCTGATGTGGCTCCGCGAGGAGGGGCTGGAGGCCGGGGTCCGGGACTTCGTGACGAAGGCGGGCGGCGAGTTCGACCGCGAACTCGCCAACCTGTACGTCTCCGACCTCATCGCCAGGGCGGTCCTCGACGCCCGGCCCGACTTCGCCGCGAAGCCCGCCGACGTGAAGCTGCTGCTCCAGAAGCAGTTCCCGAAGGTCGCGGACATCTCGATCGAGGACATGGTCGAGAAGATCCGGCGGGCCGTCGGCGGCAGGAAGGGGAAGCTGCCCTGCACCCTCGTCGTCCTCGACGAGATGCAGCAGTACATCGGCGACGACGTGAACCGCTCGAAGGCCGTGCAGGACATCCAGGAGCAGTGCTGCTCCCGGCTGGGGGCCAACTTCCTGTTCGTGGCGACGGGGCAGAACGCCCTGTCCGGCACGCCGCTCCTCCAGCGCCTCCAGGGGCGGTTCCCCGTCACGGTCGAGTTGCAGGACGCCGACGTGGAGCAGGTCACGCGGGAGGTCGTGCTGAAGAAGAAGCCGTCCGCGGAGCCCGCCCTCAAGGCCCTCCTCGACAACCACAGCGGCGAGATCGAGCGGCAACTGTCGTCCACCAAGATCGCGTCCGCCGGCCGGGACCGCGGCCTGCTCGTCAAGGACTACCCCATCCTCCCGGTGCGGCGGCGGTTCTGGGAGAGGGTGCTGCGGGCCGTGGACAAGGCGGGGACCGGCGCGCAACTCCGCACCCAACTCTGGATCGTGTACGACGCGGTGAAGCGGACCGCGGACCTGCCCGTCGGCTCGGTCGTCGGCGGGGCGTTCCTGTACGAGCACATCAAGACGCGGGTGCTCCAGTCGGGCGTCCTGCTGCAAGAGATCTCCGAGACCATCGCCCGCCAGTCGCAAGAGGAGGACGGCGAACTCCGCTACCAACTCTGCGCGCTGATCTTCCTGATCGGGCAACTGCCCCACCAGGGGCCGGCGGACGCGGGGGTCCGCGCCGACGCCGACACGCTGGCCGACCTGCTCGTCACCGACCTGACCAAGGGCAGCGGCGGGCTGCGCAAGAAAGTACCCGACCTTCTTGAGAGGCTGGTCGCCGCCGGCGCGGTCATGCGGGTCGAGGACGAGTACCGGATGCAGACCCGCGAGGGGTCGGAGTGGAACCAGGCGTACCTCGAAGCGAGGAACAAGCTGCTGGCCGACGCCGGCAAACTCGGCGGCGAGCGGTCCCAACTCCTCCGCTCGCAGTGCGAGGAGTTCCTGAAGAAGTTCAGGCTCGTCCAGGGGGCCAGCAAGGAGCCCCGGAAGATCGACCTGCGGTTCGGCGACGCCGCGCCGAACGCCGACGGCGGCGCCATCCCGATTTGGGTGCGCGACGGCTGGGACGTTGAGGAGAGGACCGTCCAGAACGACGCCCGCGCCGCCGGCGACGCCGCGGCGATCGTGTACGGCCACGTCCCCAAAAAGCAGGACCACGAGCTGCGGCAGGTGATCGCCGGGTTCTACGCCGCCGCGACGACCCTCCAGGCGAAAGGGACGCCGGCGACCCCCGAGGGGGTCGAGGCCCGTAAGGCGATGGAGACGCGCCTGGAGCAGGCCCGGCGGGACCGCGACCGGCTGGTCACCGACATCCTCAACGACGCGTCGGTCTACGTCGCGGGCGGCGACCCGGTCGGCGGCACACTCCTGGGCCAGAAGGTCGAGGACGCGGCCAGAATGTGCCTCGACCGGCTCTACCCGCAGTTCCACCTCGCCGACTCGCCGGACTGGCACAAGGTCATCGAGCGGTCGAAGAGGGGGGACGGGGACGCCCTCGCGGCCGTCGGCCACAAGGGCGACCCGGACTCCCACCCGGTCTGCAAGGCCGTCCTGGACTACGTCGGCAGCGGGAAGAGGGGGACCGAAGTCCGCAGGCAATTCGGCGGCGCGAAGTACGGGTGGCCGCAGGACGCCATCGACGCCGCGCTCACCGTGCTGTTCCAGGCCGGCGCGGTGCAGGCCAGGGCCGGCGCGGAGCCGGTCCCGAAGGGCAAACTCGACCAGAAGGCCATCGCCGCCGCCGAGTTCCGCGTCGAGAACGTCACGCTGTCCAAGACCGAGTTAATTGCACTCCGCGGCCTCTTCAAAAGGCTCGGGCTGAACACCCAGCCGGGCCACGAGTCGGCCCACGCCGCCGAGTTCCTGGCCCGGCTCGGGAAGGTCGCCGAGGCGGCCGGCGGCGACGCCCCGCTGCCGAAGTACCCCGACACCGCCCACCTCGGCGACCTCGCCAACCGGGCCGGCAACGACCAGTTGAAAGCCCTCCACGACCAGAAGGACCGGCTCGCCCAGGAGGCCGCCGAGTGGCAGAGGCGGCGCGACCTCATCGCCCAGCGGCACCCGCGCTGGCGGCAACTCCGGTCGCTGCTCGGCTTCGCCGCCGACCTGCCCGCGGCCGCCGAGGTGCGGCCCGAAGTCGAGGCCGTCGAGCAGCACCGGGGGCTATTGAGTGACCCCGACCCGGCGCCGACTCTCATCGACAAACTGGCCTCGGCCCTCAGGGCGGCGCTGAACGAGGCCCACGCCGCGTGCGTCAGCGGCCACGAGGCGGGGCTGGCCTCGCTCGACGCCTCGGCCACCTGGCAGCAACTCGCCCCGGAGCAGCGGTACGAACTCCTCTCGAAGTCCGGGGCCAGAGTCGTGCCGGCGGTCGCGGTGGGGACCACCGAGGAGGTGCTGGCGACGCTCGGCCAGACGAAGCTGAGCGAACTCAAGGCCGTGTGCGACGCGCTGCCGACCCGCTTCGGCAGTGCGCTCGCGGCGGCGGCGAAGCTGCTGGAGCCGAAGGCGCAGTCGGTCGCGCTGCCGGGCGGCACGATCAAGACCGAGGCCGAGTTGGCGGCGTGGCTGGAGCAATCGGCGCGACTGATCCGCGCGAAGCTCAAGGACGGGCCGGTGATCCTGTGACCGGGCTTTCGGCCTTGCGCGCCGTCCAGGGGGGAGTCAAAGTGGGGCTACTGGGCGCCCGTGCGCCTGTCTCGATCTGTCCCGCCCAGTAGCAATAAGCAGCCGCCGCGCGTCTCCCGCGCGGCGGCTTCTGCGCGCCGAGGTTGCCCGTGGATCATCTCCCTGCGGCGCTGCGGCGCGAGCTAGAAAAGGCGGTCGTCGCCGCGCACGCCCACGCCCTCCAGGGCGCGGCGTCCGCGCTGCGGAAGTGGGGCGTCGAGGCCGCCGAGCCGTTCCCGCACTTCAGTGACGCGGACAAGGACTTCCGCCGCAAGCTCCGCGCCCACGCCCGCAGCCTCGGCGACGCGAAGCGCGACGACGACACCCACGCCACCGGCCGCGCCGCCGAGCAACTCGCCTACGAGTACTGGCACCGGATGCTCTTCGCGCGGTTCCTGGCCGAGAACGGGCTGCTCCTCCACCCGGACGGCGTGGCCGTGAGCCTGGCCGAGTGCCACGAACTCGCCCCGGAGGCCGACCCGCCCGCCGCCAACGGCTTCGTCCTGGCGGCCCGCTACGCCAGCGCCATGCTCCCCCAGATTTTTCGCACCGACGACGTGCTGCTCGCCGTCGAGTACGCACCCGAGCACCGCCTCGCCCTGGAGCGCATCCTCGACTGCCTGCCACTGGCCGTCTTCCGCGCCTCGGAGAGTATCGGCTGGTCGTACCAGTTCTGGCAGAGCCAGCGCAAGGACGAGATCAACAAGAGCGGGGTGAAAATCGACGGCTCGACCATCGCTCCGGTCACGCAACTGTTCACCGAGACTTACATGGTGGAGTTCCTGCTCCACAACACCATCGGCGCGTGGTGGGTGGGCCGCAACCCAGGCGAGGAGCCGCCCGTCGAGTTCACGTACCTGCGGCTCCTGGACGACGGCACCCCGGCGGCGGGCTGCTTCCCCGGCTGGCCGGACACCGCCAAGGACTTCACGCTGCTCGACCCCTGCTGCGGCAGCTACCACTTCCTGGTCACGGCCTTCAAAATCCTGGTCCCGTTGCGCCAGCGCGAGGAAGAGTTGACGCTCGCGGCGGCAATGGACGTGGTGCTGAGCGAGAACTTGCACGGCATCGACATCGACCCGTGCTGCTCCAAGATGGCGGCGTTCTCGCTCGCCTTTGTTGCCTGGACGATGCCCGACGAGTCTGGAGTGCCGCTCGGCTACCGCCTCCTGCCCCGGCTGAGCATCGCCTGCTCGGGCCAGGCGCTTGACCAGGCCCAGAAGGCCGACTGGATCAAGTTCGCCAACGGCGACGCGGAGTTGCGCGCGCAGATCGGCGACCTGTTCGAGACCTTCGAGCACTGCTACCACGTCGGTTCGCTGGTTAACCCCGTGCGGGACAACGGGTCGCTGTTCTGCAACCGGGGCGCCGAGATCACCCGCAAACTCACGAGCCAGTTGGCCAAGTACCGGCACGACGCCGAGGCGGCGGCGATCGGCGTGGCGGCCCAGGGGCTGGCCAAGGCGGCCGAGCTCCTGAGCGGCCGCTACACCCTCGTCGCCACCAACGTGCCGTACCTCGGGCGCGGCAAGCAGGCCGAAGTGATCCAAGCGTACATCGATGACCACTACCGCCTCGGCAAAGCTGACCTTGCCACCGCGTTCGTGCTGCGTTGTTTGGAGTTGTGCAGCGACGGCGGCAGCACCGCCCTCGTGACGCCGCAGAACTGGCTGTTCCTCACCAGCTACAAGAAGCTCCGCGAGGAGTTGCTGAAGCGGC
>CAXTPM010000251.1:0-7318 GCA_964245865.1 uncultured Fimbriiglobus sp.
CTGTCGTGGCGGGCTTACATTCTGCCGGAGATGGACCAAGAGCCGCTCTGGCGACTGGCGGAGCAGGCCCTGGCGGCGGAGCCGGTCAACGTGTTCGCCAACCCCCCGCACATCGGGCTGACCGCCGTGGTGAAGGCGTACTGGTGCCCCGGCGACGGCCGGGGGGCCGGCCCGCACACTGACCTCAACGGCATCCCGGCGACCTACTCGACCGTCCTCGGGGTGGTGGACGTGATGGGCCAGGTGAAGCCGGTCCGGCTGACCGACGTGACTGACGGTACGGCGAACACTCTCATGCTCGGCGAGCGCCCCCCGCCGGACACGCTCCAAGCGGGCAAGTGGTACACCTTCCTGCCGTTCGGCGGCGCGTACGGCACGCTCCAGGGGCCGGACGAAGCCCTGCGCGCCGAACTTCAGGGGGCGGACGCGGGGGACACGTGTCAGGGTCCGTTTAGATTCGGCCCAGGGCGGCCAGACAACCCGTGCGACCGGTACCACTTCTGGTCGCCGCACGCGGGCGGGGGCAACTTCGCCTTCTGCGACGGCAGCGTGCGGTTTCTGCGGCACTCGGCCGCCAGCGTCCTGCCCGCCCTGGCCACCCGCGCCGGGGGCGAGGTGGTCGAGATTCCCTAAGGTCAGCGTTTTTCGCAACTTATCAGGAGCGACGTTCGCACCACATCAAATATTGTTAGAATAGTTTAAGAATGACGTTATTGACCAAATCCGAGATTACGTCTTCGGCTTGGAACTGAGTGATCTCAACCAGCGAGGGGTGTGCGGCGGTGTTGCGCCGGGAGAGTTTCTCGTTGAGGATTTTCTTGGTGGCGCCCGGCAGGAAGCCGCCCGTGCCGCAGAGTTCGATCACGTCGAACTCTTTAAACTCCTCGAAGTCCTCCCGCTTGGCGACAGTCACGCCCGCCTTCTTTGGGAACTTCTTGGGGATCGCGGCGTTGAACTCGGCCAAGTGCTCGGTCAGAATCCACTCCAGTAGGCAGTCGTACGTCAAGTTCCAAGTCATGACGATGGTGGCGCGGTAGGCGCGGCTGCGGAAGCAAGTGATGGCCTCGGTGAGGAACAGCCGCGCCGCCTCGTCCGACACCTTCCCTGGGAGCGCCTGGAGCATCGCGTCCACCGCGACCGTGGCCACCCGCTGCGCGTACTTGCCGTCGAGCCGCTCCTTCACGCGGGCTTCGAGTCGGAATCCCCTGGCGTCTTTGAGCAACTCCGGCGGCTTTTTGGCGGCCATCTGGGCGAGGTGGGAGCCGATGTTGGCCGGCGGCTCGATGTGCAGCGCGGCGTAGCACCGGCGCACGTCGGCGCCGCCGAACCGGTCCCGCTTTTCGTGCGTGGCGACGAACCACGCCAGGTGCCTGATCCGATCGACGTGCGTCATCGTCCGCAGGGCGGGCACGAGCGTTGCGAACTCATCGAGCGTCATTCGGCACCGGGCGCTAGTGTGTGCGGCTACTGGCCGTCGTTTTTTAGTTGGCCCTCGCCGATGTGGTTGATCTTGTACAGGCCGGGGCCGGAGCCGTCCTCGACCCACGCCTGCTTCTTGAGCGACCGGAACACGCTGAGCACGTCGTCGGGCACGGTCCAGCCCAGAGCCCGGTAGCACGTGTAGACGTAGTCGGCGCCCACCTCTTCCACGGCGCGGTACTCTTTGAGCCACTGCGTAATTGCCAGGTATTTCTTGGGGTTGCCCCTGGGGGACTGTTCCTCCATGTAGTCTTTCAGCGACTTCGCCCCGCTTGCGAACTCCAGGCCGGGCACCGGGGAGGGCGTCTTGAGTTTCTTCCGCACCCCGGCTGAACGCTTGGCCGCCGGGGGGCGCGGCGGGGCATCGGGGCGGTCCTCCTCCTCGATCTCCGCGTCCCCATCGAACAAGCCGGGGTTGCCCCCCTCTCCGGCCGGCAAACTTGCCGTCGGCTTGGCGGGCGGCAGCGCGGGGGCGTTCACGACGACTGGCTGCTGCCTTACCGCGTTCGCGAGCGTCTGGGCGATCTGCTGGAGGTCGCCCGACGCGCCGTCGAACTCGACGAAGACGAAGCGAACTTTACTCCGCTCTCCGGGCTGGGAGTTCCCCTTGCTGGCCACTGCGCTGACTCCTGGTTTGGGCGAGCGCGGCGCTAAACGCCGCGACGGTCACAGTTTACCGCGCCCGCAGTCCGCCCGCTACGCCGGAGTCGGCCCGCGCGATACGGGTCCGGCGGGGAGGGTACAGGGGCGCGCCCGTAGGCTCGCGCCTAGCGTCACTGCCAGCGCCGGCGATAGCAGCGCGGGGCCGGCGGCCACCCTGCCCACGCCAGACCTCACTCCCCAGAATGCGCCCAGACGCCGTACTCCGGGCGCAGCAAAGCCCCTCCGGATCGCCCCGGAGGTCATTCGACAGTTATTTCGTGTCCCCACTGCCCGCCCGCGCCGGGGTTGCCCTAGACGCCCCTGCCCGCTCCGGACAGCAGCGCGCCCGCGACGAGGAACGCGCCCCCGAACAGCACGGCCTGCGCGACCAATTCGAGCCTCACCGGCTCCGGCTGCCGCTCGCGGATGTCCCGGCGCGTGACCTTGTTCACGTATCGGTTCGGCTGGGGGCGGTAGTCCATGCCCGCGAGGGTGCCGGGGTCAGCGCGCCGTGTCAAGCACCACGACGCCCGGCATGCAGCCGGCGAGCGCGAGCGCCATGCCGAGCAGGACGCCGGCGAACACGAGCACGAGGATCGCGTCGATGCGGCCCCGCGGGGTCACCGCGCCCACTCCGCGAGCGCGCCGTGGCGGGCGGCGCAGTCGGCGTACAGCCCGATCAGTTCCACGTCGGCCTCCAGCAGATCGCCCAAGTCGGCCGGCCGGGTGTCCGGGATTTCAGCGCACGGGGCGAGCAGATTCGCGGGAGGAGCGGACCGCGTCGGAGCGTAGCCGCACGCCGCCAGGGCTAATGCGGCAGCGGTAAGCAGGCTTCTGTGTCTCATGGGCGACGCTCCGGCTGATGATGCGTTGGGCGGCTCGGGACTCGGCCAGTTCCATTCGAGGTCGGCGGAGATGACCGCCGCCCGCTTGGCGGCTCGCGCGACGGTCGCGGCCTGCGTGAGCCTGAGCGTGCTGGACCGGCGACAGCCGTCGAGTCCGATATTATTTCGACTTTCTGCCTCCTAGTGGGCGTAGTAGGCAGCGTTTATGAGACGATCGAGCAACGGGCGAGGAATATTCACGGCCCTGGGGATGTCCTCGGAGTCGGGAGTATTCGCCACGCCCCAACAGCGACGCCGTACCGCCGCCAGCACATCGGCGAACGTCGCCTCGGTCTTTCGATACCACGCCGACGCCCGGATCGGTAACGGTGAGTTGGTGCGTAGCCCATCACCCAGCAGGGCCACCACCGAGTACAGCCCGAGCAGGCGGGGCGTCTCGCGCTCGATCGCCGCGTCCGACCGCCGGCGCTGCGTCTCCACCCCGAGGTGGGAGCGGCACTCCCCGAAGGTCGTCTCGATCGGCCATCGCTTCACGAACTCGGCGACGACCGCCTCGGGCGCGTCCGACGGCTCGGTCGAGAAGTAGGCCCGCGACTCCAACGCCCCGGCCGGGTCGCGCGTCAGCACCCGGCGGGTCGGCAGCGGCGGCTCGCCGGAGTGCGACCACCACGCCGCGCCGCTGGCCAGTTCCACCGGCCGGGTCGTGCCGCCGGACCAGGGGACCGCGGCCGCCCGCCAGGGCGTGGCCGGGTCGGCTAGCACTGTAGCCAGCTTCGGCAGCGCCGGGCCGGCCTCGAGCGGCCGCCCCCGCCCCCGCTTCCCGGCCGGCGGGGGCGGCGGTTGGTGGAGGCATGCCCCGAGCCCCAGGGGGGCGATCAGCCGGGCGCCCCGCCGTCGGCAGGCGTGGCCCAGCGCCATGGCGCTGTAGGTCGCGTCGCCCAGCAGGGTCAGCGGCACGCCGGGCAGCCAGCGACGCACCGCGGTCATCATCTGCCGCGTGTGCACCGTGAGCGTCTTGTGCCGTCGGCGCTGGGCGGCATCGAGCTTGGCCGAGGGGGCCAGGCGGCTCAGGAAGGGCAAGGCCCAGCGGTGCCGGCCCCACGGGGCATCGACGACCGAGGCCGGGACCACCCAGCGAAGGCCGCTCGCGGCGACGTGCTGGCCCTTGCTGGAGGCGATCGGGTCACGATGATAGCCGCGCTTGGTGATCCTGGCCCCGCGACGCCGCTCCAGGGTCTCATCGATGGCCAGGGTCAATCCGCCCTGGGGCGCGAAGGCCCGGACCAGGAGCAGGAGCAGGCGGCGGCTCAGCTCCAGGGCCGACCAGCGGGCGCGGCTGAAGACGGCATGGAGTCGGCTGAAGTTGGGGTCCTGGTCGTGCCCGGAGGCGCGCAGGGCCGCGGCGACGGTGCGTCGCCCGCGGGCCAGGACGGTGCCGGTGAGGGGCACGAGGGCCTTCTCCCACGTGGGGCGGGTGAAGGCCGAGCGGAAGTGGTCCAGAACGGATAGGATGGGATCGGAGGGGGGCATCTCGGGTCGCTCGGTCGGGGGATGGTCGGTCGTGACAACCCCATCCTAACGGCTCAGGCATCGGGATGCCTTCTCTCCTGCTCATGCGAGACCGTACAGGAATGCAGAAAGTCAAGATGAGAGTGCGTCTTGAAACTGTCGGCCGGGTTGGGTTACGGTGTCGTCATGACACGGATATCGTACCCGACCGACTTGACCGACGAGCAGTGGGAGCGGTTGGAGCCTCTCCTGCCGAGGCCGAAGTCCGGCACCCCCAGGGGCGGTCGCCCCGCCGCCGACCTGCGCGAGGTGGTGAACGCCGTCGCGTACCTGCTGTGGGGCGGACTCGCGTGGCGGCTCCTGCCGCACGACTTCCCGCCGTGGCAGACGGTCTACACCCGCTTCCGGCTGTGGCGCATCGACGGCACCTGGGAGCGGGTCCACGCCGCGCTGCGGGGGGAGGTCCGGGCCGAGGCCGGGCGCCCGGCCCAGCCGCAGACCGGGCGGATCGACAGCCAGACCGTCAAGACGACCCACCGGGGCGGGGACCGGGGGTACGACGCGGGGGAAAAAAATCCTGGGCCGGAGGCGGTTCGTGGTCGTTGACTCGCTCGGGCTGATCTGGGGCTGTGCGTCCTCCCGGCCGACCACCAGGACCGCGACGGCGGGCGGTGGCTGCTCAGCCAGGTCCGGCACCTCCTGCCCCGGCTGACCGAGGTCATCGCCGACAGCGGGTTCAGCCGGAAGTTCGTCGAGTGGGTCCGCCGGGCGTGCGGGTGGCGGGTGACGACCACGGCGACCGGGGGGCCGGGCTTCAAGCTGCACCCCCGGCGGTGGGTGGTGGAGCGAACGTTCGCGTGGCTGGTCAAGTACCGCCGCCTCGCCAAGGACTACGAGTACCTGACCGAAACCAGCGAGGCCATGATTTACGCCGCGATGATCCACCGCATGGTCCGACACCTGCACCCCGCCCCGTAGTTTCAATACATACTCTCAATCCGCCGCGCCGTCGTGGCCATTGTCCAGAGCGCCTCCCCGCCCCGACCGGCGGGCAGCACCAACGCCTCGACGACGCGCTGCCGCCGTTATACGAGGCCATGCCGCCGGCCAGGTGACGGGGGCCGACTTCCCCTGGCTGAGCCCCCCTCATCCCCTGCCCAGAGGCATGGAGGCCGGGCCGATGCCCGCGTGTTTGCACCCGGCCAAGGCGCGAGGCGATCTTGCCGCGATTGAGCGCCGAGTCGGTCGGCGATGGCGTCGGCTAGGGCGCGGCGGCCGCCGCCGCCGCCGCCGCCGCCTGCTTCGCCGCCTCGGCCCAGTCGCGGCTGCGACTGAGAATGCAGCGCGTGGTCGTGACCGCCGAGCCGAGCGTGCCGGCCCCGGCGTCGAACGCCCGGCCGAGCGGGTACTCGCCCTCGAACCGCAGCGTGCTCGACTGGTACTGCCCTTCGAGCTTCACCGCGAAGGTGCCGCCCCGCGCCTCGACCCTGCCGCGCAAGTTGCAGTCGGGGTGGCCGGGTTCGCCGGCGCCCGCGTCGATCTCGGCCCCCGGCGCGACCCGCACCGTGAGCAGCCGCTTCGGTACGAACTTGCCGCCGGGGTACTCCGGGGCGAACCAGTGCAGGTACACCGGCCCGCCGCCCATCTGCTCGACCAAAAGCGACCGGAACGCCTTGGCGGTCTGGGTGGCGCCGTCGAGCGGAGGCGGGCCGCGATGCAGGAGCAGCGTTCCCCACGGCTTGTCGAGTAGGCGCACCACGTCGGCCAGCGGGCACGGCTCGTAGGAGTAGTCGGCGCCGTCGAGGGTGACGGTCTTGGCCGCGGCGTCCGGCGCCCCGAACGCCTTCACGGGCTGGAACGGCGCGGCCCAAAACGAGTCCTTGCCGTACGTCTGGAACGTGAACCCGGCGCGGTCGAACAGTTGCGGCGGCGACACCGAGGGCGTGCCGGTGGGGCGCGTGATCGGCCCGCGCGTGACGAGTAGCGTGAGGTAGCCGTGGTCCGGCCCCGCGCGGCCCGTGAGCCAGTAGGCGTGGAAGGGGGCCGGCTCGTCGGGCCGCTCGGCGCCGGGCGGGGCGGCGAGCGCGAGGCAGGCGGCGGCGAGGGCGAGCGGCATGGGTCACCGGTTGCTCGGGGTGGGGGCGGGTCCGGGCGCCCAAACGCGATCCGGGCGCGAGGCGTTGGCGACACTGGATCGGAATCAAGTCGGCCGACGCTCGAGCCGCCGAACGGGCCGCACCGGGCGAGGTTACCCAATGGGGCTTATCTCGTTGGCGATGGTGCTGATGAATTGCCAATACATCTAACGAGTCACGAATCCGTCACGCCTGACGGGACACGATGGCGCATGACGTAATGATATGGTGGTCTGTTTCATCCGCCGGGTGGTGCCGATCGCCGCGTCCGCAGCCTGGGCACGCAGTTGGCGAAACGCCGCCGTGCCTAGCTGCGAGGCCGCCGCCGATGCCGCCAGCTCGGCTGCGGAGCCGGAGGGGAAGGCCGGCCGCCCTCGCAAACCCAAGGGCGAGTAGTTTGCAGCGCTGCCACCCGCCGACTCGCCTGCGCGCAAACCTTCCGCCCCCGCCGCCAGTTGTGCCCGGCCCGGATTCGGGGCGGGCCTGCCACTACAAGGCACGCGGGGAGCGGGCACCCGGCAAGAAATTACGACTGTGGGACGAGAGGAGCACGGCAATGGACGCGGCACCGACCGGCCGCAGGCGGCGCTGGCGCCGGGCGTTCCTTCTAGCGGGGCTAGTCCTCGCCGCGTCGCTGCTCGTCGGCGCCGGTTGGTGGCTGGCGTCGGGGCGCCTCACCGACGAAGAGCGCCGGCTGGTCGGCACCTG
>CAXTPM010000252.1:0-7297 GCA_964245865.1 uncultured Fimbriiglobus sp.
CGCCAGCCCGGCCCAGCGCCGTCCGCCCGATCAGGAGGTTCCCCCGTGACTCGCCGAACGACGCTTCTGGCCCTGGCCTTTGCCGCCCTGAGTCCCCTCCTGAGCGGGTGCGCCTGCTACCGCCCGCTATTCCCGCGCCTGCGGTGCCTGCTGAGCTGCCCGGCCGGCGCGCCGTCGCCGGTAGCGGGGGCCGTCCCCGTCGGGGCGCCGATCCTGGCCGGCGGGCACCCGCCCGCGTTCGAGGGGGCCGGGTACCCCGTCGGGGTACCAGTCACCGGGGGAGGCCAGCCCGGCTGCGCGAACTGCGGCCCCGGCGGCGGACCCAGTGGGATGGGCACGCCGATCCAGACCGTGCCCGTGCAGTTCGACCCGCACCAGGGCGCGACGCCGGCCGGCTTCCCAGGGGGGAGCTTTCCCGGCAACTACCAGCCCGAGGCGATCCCCGCCGGCGCCGCGCCGATTGCCCCCAGCCCAGTGGGCGCGCCCGGTGCGATGCCCGCCGGGTACGCGCCGTACCAGCCGGGCGCGCAGCCCGACCCCTACGGCGCCTACTCGACGCAGCCGTCTGGCACTCCACAAGTTCCCAGTCTCGGCTCGCCGACGATGCCGCAGCCGCAGGCCGGGCTGCCGCTGCGCTCGGTGCCGATGGGCGCCCCGGTGGTGGTGCAGGGGAGCGGCTACCCGCAGCCGATGCCCTACGCGACGCCCGGCTCGCCCGTGCAGTTCGCGCCCCAGACCCCCGCGCCGCAGCCGCCGTACACCGGCCCCTCCACGCCGCTGCCGACGCCGATGCCCGTCACCCCGATGCCGATGCCGCCGCCGCAGTAGCCGCTTTCCGCGCCGCCTGTTCTTCCGCGGAACTGGGGCGCAGGTAGAGCGGCTCCAACTCGAACAGTTCCCGCTGCGAAATCGCCGGGAGCCGGGCCGCGACTTGGGCGAACGCCGCGGCGCCGACGGCCAGGCACTCCGGCGCGACGCGGCCCGGTTCGATTATCGCTTCGACGAGTTTCGCGCCCGGCCCGCCGACCCACCCGCCCGCCGGCAGCCCCGCCGCCCACTCCGCCGTCGCGTGCAGCGCCAAATCGCCGGCCGGCTCCCAACTGTTGGCGTCGGCGCGCCGGAAGCGTTGGGCGTACACCAGCCCCTGCAGGCCGTCGGACACGATGTCGATGCTCGGCGCGGCCGAGTCGCACTGGCTCGCCAGGACCAGAAACGTCGGCACCGGCACCAACTCGCACGACAAAGCGTAGGCCAGTACCTTCGCCGACGTAACTCCGACGCGCAGCCCCGTGAAGCTGCCCGGCCCCACCCCCACCGCCACGCGCACGATGTCGCGTGGCACTAGCCCGAGTTCGGCCAGCAACTCGGCCGCGAGGGGGGCCAAATCGCGGTTCGGCCGGCGCGCGGGGTCGAGGCGCCGCTCCACCAGGCGCCCCCCGGCCGACAGAGCGACTAGCCCGCCGTCGCGCATCGAGGTCTCGATCAACAGCGTCGGCTCGCTCATCGGCAGGGTGCCCCGTACAATTGCCGCTATTCTAGCGGGGCGACAGCGGCATGGGCGAGGCGACGATCCACATCGACGGCGGCAGCCGCGGCAACCCCGGCCCGGCGGCTTACGCGCTTGTACTGCGCCGCCCAGGGTTCGCCGAGTACACCGAGTGCGACACCATCGGCGTGAAGACCAACAACGTCGCCGAGTACGCCGGCCTGCTGCGCGCGCTGGCACTGGCGATTGAACTGAAGCTCGAAAGCGTGCTAGTCATCAGCGATTCGGAACTGCTCGTCCGGCAGATGCTCGGCGAGTACAAAGTGAAAAGTTCTGACCTCTTGGGGCCGTACCGGGCCGCGAAGGAACTCGCGGCGCGGCTCCCCCGGCTCGGCTTCAAGCACGTGAAGCGCGAGTTCAACCGCGACGCCGACGCCCTGTGCAACGAGGCCCTCGACGGCCGGCCGCGCCCCCCGGCGGGACTCTCCGAAGCGCCCCTCGACGTACCGCCCGAAGTCCCCGGCGACCCGATGACGGCGGCGATCCTCACCAAACTCGCCACGGCGGCGCACCAGTGGGCGGCGAACGGCCCGGCCGACCCGCCGGTGGCGCGCGTGTGGGCGGAACTCGCGGCAGTGCTGGCGGAGTACGACTACCCGTTCGGGCGGGGCGGGGCCGACTAGCCCGGCAACTCGCCGCGCCGGTTGTCGAACGCGACCGGGCCGCCGGCCCAGCGCACGTCCTGGAAGCGGTCGATATCCCAGAACTCGATCCGCTTCGGCTCGCGCGCGAACGGCTCGAAGTCGTCGGGGTTCGTTAGGAACTCGCGCACAAGGTAATGTCCGAGGTCGAGGCCGTAGTGGATGATGTCGGTCTGATGCACGCTAAACACTGGGTTCCCCGGCTCGTGGGGCGCGTCGGGCATCATGCGGTGCATGTAAACGGGAATGAGCTTCGGCGCGGCCGCGACTCGGGCCGTCACCGCTTCTGTCGCCTCGGCCAGCATCTCCGGGCGCGGCCCCCACTCGGCGAGCCAGAAGCCGTTGTACTCGACATCGAACAAGATTCCGCGCAGCGGCGCGGCGAGCCAGTCGCGCAACTCGGCCTCGTCGCCGGAGCGCCAGTTTGGGAACTGTGGCCCGCGCGGCAGGGCAGCTTGCAGGAACTCGCGCAGGTCCGGCGGGAAGCGGAAGCCGAAGCGCGACTCGGCCGACGCCACCTCGGGGTCCGTCAGCCCCGCGTCGAACTCGACCCGGTGGGTCGGCGTTGTGGCAGTCAGCAATCCGAACTGGTACTTGGTCCCCCGCAGCCGGTCGATCAGCCCGGCCCAGTCGGTCGTCGCCATGCGTCACCCCCCGGTCATGTCGCGCATCGCCAATGCGAAGTACCCATACGCCGAGCGCCCTAGCATCCCCCGCCGCCCGCACGGCGTCAGCCGCCCCGCCAAGTTCACCGCCCACCGCTTCTCGACCGCAAACCCTGCCTCCGCTAGCTCGCGGGCGAGTGTGGAGACCGTGGCGTGGTACAGCGTCAGCGGCGCCCCGGCGTAGGCCTGCGGCATCGTCACCTCGCCGACGCGCCCATCCCCGGTCATGCCGCGCCGCACCTCGCGCAGCCAGTGCCGCCAGCCGAGTGCGGCGAACGCGCGGTTGTGGGCGTGGACCACCAGCAGCCCGCCGGGCCGCAGCACGCGCCGGATCGAGGCTAGCATTGCCGCACGGTTCTCGCGGCCCCGCACCATGCCGTAGGTGCTGAACAGGCACGCCGCGGTGTCGAACGAGGCGTCGGGCAGGGGGGCGAGATCGACCAGGTTCGCCCGCACCCACTCCGCCGCTAGCCCCTCGGCGTCGGCCCTCGCGCGTGCCTCGGCCAACATCGCATCCGAGAGATCGACCCCCGTGACGGCGAAGCCGCGCGCCGCCAGGTACCGGGTCAGTCGGCCGGTGCCGCAGCCGAGGTCGAGCACGCGGCGGTGGCCCGCTGGCAGCGCGGCGAAGGTTTCCGCGCAGAGTTCCACGTCGGCCTTCGCCAGCGCCGACTCGGCCATCTGCGCGTCGTACCCGGCGACCATTTCATTCGCGTGCAGGTAGTCCCACAGCCCGGCATCGACGCCGGCGGGGAGTTGCCAGTCCGGCGGTCGCGTCATGCCAAGTACCCCGCAATCACGTCCAGCGTCCGCCCCGTTGCCCCCTGCTGCGCTTCCACGAGGGCGAGCGCCTTGGCCCCGGCCTCGCGCCGCGCGGCCTTATCTCCGAGCCAGCCCAACAGCGCCGAGAACAGTTGGCCGGCGTCGGCCACCCGCGCCGCCCCGCCGGCCTCGACCAGCCGTTTCGCGGCGTCGGCGAAGTTCCACACGTGCGGGCCGAACGCCACCGGCACGCCGTACCCCGCCGGCTCGATCATCGACTGCCCGCCGCGCACGCCGTCGAAACTCCCGCCGGTGAAGCCGACATCGGCCAGGCGCCACGCCGCGCCGAGTTCGCCCACGCTGTCGAGCAGCACCACCCCCGGCGGCGCCGCCAACGGCCCGACGAGCTGGCTGCGCCGGGCGAAGAGCACGCCCTTCGCCCGGCACAACTCCGCGACTTCGGCGAAGCGGTCGGGGTGGCGCGGCACCAGGACCAGCACCAAGTCCGGCACGCGCTCGCGCAGTTTCGCCCAGGTTTCGAGGCAAATTGCCTCTTCCGGTGCGTGCGTACTGCCGGCCACCCACACCGGCGGCTTGGCCGGCGCGTCGGCCAGCCCCAACAGTTTGCCGAGCGGCGATTCGTCCCCGGCCGCGCCCGCCTTGAGCGCGCCGTCGTACTTGATCGACCCCGCCACGCTCACTGCCTCGGCGCGCACGCCCAGTCCCACCAGCCGCGCCGCTGTGGCCGAATCCTGCGCCGCGAAGTGGGCCACCGGCCGCAACAGCATCCGCGCGGCCAGCCCCTTCAACCTCGCCAGCCGGCCGAAGCTGCGCGGGCTAATGCGGGCGTTCACCACGACCACCGGCACGCCCTGCGACTTCGCGGCGGCGAGGAAGTTCGGCCAGAGTTCGCTTTCCGCTAGCACAATCAGGCGAGGCCGCAGCCGGCGAATCGCGCTGCGGCACGCCCACGAGAAGTCGAGCGGGTACGGCCGCACGACCTCGGCCCCGAAGCGCGCGACGGCTTCGGCGAGGCCCGTGTCGGTCGTACTCGTCACCACCACCGGCACGCCGGGGAAGCGCTCGCGGAACGCCCTCACCAGTGTGACGAGCAGGTGAATCTCGCCGACACTAACCCCGTGAAACCACACCGGCCGCCGGCCGCGGGGCAGGGGGGCGAGCGCGCCGAGGAGCTTCGCCCCGAGGTACCGGCGGTAGCGCCCAGTGAGCAGGCGCCGCCACACCAGGTACGGCGAGGCGGCGGCGAGGGCCAGCAGGTAGAGCGTGTCGAGGAGGAGTGGGGGCACGGCTCGTCCGTCGGCCCCTACTTCGCCTCGCTCTTCATGTGGCAGTTCTTGTACTTCTTCCCGCTGCACGGGCAGGGGTCGTTGCGCGTCACCCGCGCGCCCGTGTGCCGGATCGTCTCGGGCTTCTTCGCCTCGCCCCCGGCGTTGGTCGATTGCTCCGGCTGCGCGTCGGGCGCCGGGGCAGATTGGCGGAACGCCTCGGCCTTCATCGCCGAAACGGCGGTCTGCTGCTGCGCCCGCGCGTTGGCCCACAGCGCGCTGTTGACCTCCTCGTCGGCGATGTCCTCGATTCGGAACACCGACTCGGAAACCCGGTCGCGCACCCCTGCCCACATCTCCTCGAACAGCTTCATCCCCTCGCGCTTGTACGCGATTTTGGGGTCTTCCTGGGCGTAGCTCTGCAACCCCACCACGCTGCGCAGGTGGTCCATTGTTAACAAATGGCTCTTCCACGCCGCGTCGAGTTGGTCGAGTACCAGACGCCGCTCCACGTCGTGCATCTCGGGCCGGTACTTCGCGTCGTAGGCGGTGAGGACCGCGTCGCGCGCCTCGTCCTTGGTCACGCCGGTAAGCGTCGCCGGGTCGAGGCCCAACTTCAACTCGGCGTGGCACCACTCGACCAACTCCGCCACGTCGCCCGGCTCGGACTTCGCGGCGCCGCTGAACGTCTCGGCGAGGCGCGCATCAAGCTCGGGGTAGTCGGCGGCGGGCAGGATGGCCTTGCTCGCCTCGGCCAACACCTCGCGGATTTTCGAGCGCGACTCGGTGCGCACGAGTTCCTCGGAAATCGCCTGGCCGGGGAACCGACTCAGGGCGAAGCGGAACAGGCTCTCGCGATCCGGCCGGCGGTCGGGCCGCAGCTTCTCCGGCAGGTAGGCCGCGAGGCCGACTTGCACGGGGAACTCGGCGTCCTTCTGGCGGTACGCCTTGCGGACCTCGGCGTTCAGGTGCGCCACCAGTTGCCGCGCGTCGCGGTCGGCCAACTCCGCCGGGGGGACCGCCACGCCGAACTTCTGCCGCGCCCACTCGGCGAGACTTTGGGCCGGGTAGTCGCGGTGCAGGAAGCGCGTGCCGGCCGAGAGATCGACCCCGAGCAGGGATTGCGTCATCTGGTCGAGGAGCTTGGTCTCCATCTCGTCGCGCGGCGTGTTCTTCAGCGCCCGCTCATCGACCTTGATACCGTAGCGGCTGCCGACCACGCGGGCCAACTCCTGCCACTTCCAGTCCTTCGGCTCGTCGGCCGGGTTCAGGTTCTCCTCGAGCACGTCGCGCAAAAACGTCGGCGCCTCATCAATGGCGCGGTTGCGGGCGATCTCGACCGCCTCGTCGGGGTTCGCCCCCCGGAACTCGCTCGCCTCGAACTCGATGTTGAGTTCCGACGACGCATACGCGGCGAAACTGGCGGCGCCGTAGTCCGCGACGGCGTAGCGGTTCACCGCCGCGTCGATTTCGGTGCCGATCATGTCGAGCACGAGTGCGCGGGGGTTCTTGCCGTTGAGGATGGCTTGGCGGAGGCCGTAGGTGCGCTTGCGCTGGAGGTCCATCACTTCGTCGTACTCGAGTAGGCTTTTGCGCTGCTCGAAGTAGTAGTTCTCGACCTTGCGCTGCGCCCCCTCGATTTGCTTGGTGAGCAACCCACTTTCGAGCGCCTCGCCGGGCTTCATGCCGAGCCAGGGGCTGTTCATCAGGCGTTGTAAGCGCTCGCCGCCGAACTTGCGCATCAACTCGTCGTCGAGCGCCAGGTAGAAGCGGCTGGAGCCGGGGTCGCCCTGCCGGCCGGCGCGGCCGCGTAACTGGTTGTCGATCCGGCGAGACTCGTGCCGCTCGGTGCCGACGATGTGCAAGCCCCCCATCGCCGCGACGCGCCGGCCCTCTTCTTTCATTTTCTCCTTGGCCTCGATGTCCGAGACCATCTTCTTCCACACTTCGTCCGGCACTTCCAGGCGAGTGGGGTACAAGGGGCGCCCGTCGGCGTCTTTCACGACTTGCAGGCGCGCCCACGCCAGCGTCTCGGGGTTGCCGCCCAGGATGATGTCGGTGCCCCGGCCGGCCATGTTGGTCGAGATGGTCACGGCGTTCGCGCGCCCCGCCTGGGCGACGATCTCGGCCTCGCGCGCCACGTTCTCGGGCTTGGCGTTTAAGAGTTCGTGCTTGATCCCCTTACGCTTGAGGTAGCGCGACAACTCCTCGCTCTTGGCCACGTCGGTGGTGCCGATGAGGATTGGCCGGCCGGTCTTGGCGACCTCGGCGATCTCATCGACCACCGCGACCCACTTTTCTTCCTGACTGCGGTACACGAGGTCGGGGCTGTTGACGCGCGCCATCGCCCGGTTGGTCGGCACCGCCACCACGTCGAGGTGGTAGATTTTCCAGAAC
>CAXTPM010000253.1:0-7275 GCA_964245865.1 uncultured Fimbriiglobus sp.
TTTCGTCGACGCCGGCTCGACGGCCGGCATCACGCGCACCCACCTGCTCTCGGGGATGGTGAAGAACCTGCGCCGGGTGCGCCCCTCGTTGAGCCTGCTCCCCACCCCGCTGGAGTGGGCGACCGTGCTGCCGTGGCTGATGCACTCGCCGACCGCACTCTCCAGCGGCACCACGACCGTGACGCTCGGCGAGCGGGAGGTGACGCGCGACATCGCCTTCGACGACACCACCCGCGTCTGGACGATGACCGACGTGGTCGTCGGCTCGGGGACCATCTCGGCCTCGGCGGGCGGGCCGCTCGCGTGCGACCTCTCGGGCGCCGGCACCGACTTCACGACCTCGCTGACGTTCCCCACAGGAACGACGGTGCCGCTCGGCCCGTGCTTCATGATGGTCGATGCCAGCGTGAGTGTGGCCGGCACGACCGCCGTCAAGAGCCAGTCGGTGCAGGTGACCTTCGACCACGGCCTCAGCACGGATCGGTTTTTGGCCGGCTCGGTCAGCAGCGGGGCCGTGGCCACCGACCGCAACATCGGCGTGTCGGTGACGATGCCCTACGGGCTGCACCAGGCGCTCTGGAACGCCGGGGCCGGGGACGCTGGCTGCGTCGTCAACCTCACGTTCGTGCGCGGCGCCGCCACGCTGGTGCTGAACTTCCCCTCGGTGCGCGCCACCGAGCCGTCGATGGGTAGCTCGGTGCCGGCCGAGGTGTTCATCCCGTGGCAGGGTCAGGCGGTATCCGACACCCCCGGCGGCGAGATGACCGCCACGCTCACGTACTGAGGTCGGACCCGTGGCAGACATCTTCAGGAGGGTTCGACCCGTGGCAAAGCTGGCGTTGAAACTGAGTCCGAGCGGCGTCCTGACGCAGGCGTACGCGACGCAGGCGGTCGGGGGGTGGCCCCCGGTCGAGGGGACCGTCCGCCCCGCGATGCCGCGCGAGGTCGAGAAGTACCGCGACGACCTGGGACGCTCGAAGGATCCGGCCGGCACGCAGGCCGAGTTCTACGCGCGCCACGTCAGCACCTGGGACGTGTGCGGCGAGGCGGGAGAGCCGCTGCCCGTCACGGCCGAGTCGCTGCTGGCGCTTCCGTTCCCGGTCTGGGTGCAGCTCGAGGCGATCGTGCTCGGCAGCGGCGGGGGCGAAGTCCTGGGAAATGGCTCGCGCTGATCCGCATCTGGGCCGACCCGGACCAGCGCACCTGGGCGCGCACCTGCGCCGACTGCAAGGCGTTCGTGATCGGGGCCGACGGCCGGCCCGCCACCTTCCCCCAGTCCGACGGCAGGGGGGGCGTGGTCGAGCTGCCGGTGGCCATGCCGGACGGGGTGCCGACGCCGTGCGCGGTCTGCCCCAAAGTGCTCCCCGGCCGGGAGCCTTGTGCGGAGAACGCCGCGGAGTTCGAGCCGTGGGTGGACGACCTCCTGGCCCACTTCGCGGAGTGCCGGGCCGTCGGCGACTTCGGCGGCGCCGACCCGCTGACGAGGGCGCTGGCGCGGGCGTGGTCCGAGGCGCTCGAGTCGAGCCGGGGATCCGCGCGGCTGCGGGCGCTGGCGTCACTGGTCCGGGGCGAAAGGGGGTAGGCGGTGGCCAGGCAGCGTCCGAAGAAGAGTGTGGCCCAGCTCGCCCAGGAGCGGGTCGAGAGCCAGCGCCTCGCCGAGATGGTCGCCGCCGCCGTGGCCAAGCTCGCGCCGCAGGCCAGTGCGGCCGACGTGGCCAGCCAGCAGCTCCAGAAGGAGTTGTTCCAGCGCCAGGTGCAGGCCGAGTACCAGAAGCTCAACCCCGGCGCCATCCTCGGGACCGGCCCGGCCAGCGTCACGCAGCTCGCCACCCAGCGCCTGCAGAGGCAGCAGCAGGAGGCGGCGGTCGCGGCCAAGCTCGCCGAGCTGCGCGGCCCCGGCCCCGCCGGCCCGACCGCCCAGGAGGTCGCGGCCGACTACGCGCAGAAGCGCCTCGCGGCCGAGCAGCAGCAGCGCCTCAACCAGCAGGCCTACGAGCGGCAGACCGGCACCGGGGCGTTCGCGCCGCAGCAGGGGTTGCTCGCGCGCGGCCTCTCGGGCGCCGGGGGAGTGCTGGGTGCGGCCGCGGACGCCAGCGGCTTCGGCGGGCTGTTCGCCAAGGCGGCGCCGAACGCTACCGCCGGCGAGCGCTTCGGCCTCAGCCTCGGACGCGCCTACGCGCTCTCGGCCGTCGGCCGCGCGGCCGGGCAGGTCGCCGAGGCGCAGTACCAGCCGTTCGTCGCCAACCAGGCGCTCAAGGACCGCGCGTCGCTCGACGCGATACCCCTCGCTGGCACGCTGTTCCGGGGCGTCGAGGGCGGGGTCGATGCGGCCACCGGCCGCACGCGCGCGGTCCGCTCCTTAAACGAGCAGGCAACACTCGGCGAAATCCAGGGCCGCACGTCCGGTCGCATCCAGGACGCGATGGACACCTACAACACCGCGCGCTACAACGCGGCCGACCGGGCCGACTTCGACAAGACTTTCAGGCTGGACCGCATCGAGTCCGCCAAGCGCGAGACGGCGATCGAGAAGAAGCTTTACGAGGAGAACGTCCGGCTCCTGCCCTACCGCCAGCGGATGACCGAGGCCACGCGCGCGAGCACCCAGTCGGAGTGGGAGCTGTCCCGCGCCTCCAAGGTGTACGCCAACCGCCTCGCCCAGAACCAGAAGCTCGAGACGGAGCTGGAGGGCATCAAGGCCGAGCGCGCCGGCCAGGGCGCGGGCGACACCCGCTTCGACCGGCTCGCCAACGCCCGCGTCCGGGAGGCCCGGTTCGCCGTGCGCGAGCGCGAGGCGACGGCGGAACTCGACGCGGGGCGTCAGACCGCCGCCCGGCTCGCGCAGGAGGAGCAGTCGGCCAAGGAGCGGGTCGCGACCGCCAGGGCCGGGGTGCGCGCCGCCGGGCGGGAGTTCGCCGAGGCCGACTCCCAGATCGCCCAGCAGCGCGAGGCCGACGCCAGGGGCGAGGCGCAGCGGCTCGGGGGCGCCGGCCCGATGGCGCGCCTCCAGGGCCTGCAAGCGTTCCAGGCCGTCAAGCAGGTCGGCATCGACAACGTCTCGCCCGAGGAGCGCGCGGCCGCGTCCGCGTTCTACCCCAAGGAGATGGCCGCGCTGGCGGAGAAGAACGGCCAGCGCTTCTACGGGCAGTTCAGCCGCGAGGCGCCGGGCGGCGCGGACTACGCCGACACCGTGGCCGGGGCGACGAAGCGCGCCGACGCCGCGCGCTCCCTCTCCGACGACCTCGCCGAGGACGACATCAAATCGTCCTCGCGCGAGATGGCGAAGGTCGTCGGCAAGGTCATGGTCGAGCTGATCGAGTCGTTCCGCGCGGACTTCCGGGACGAGGTCCGCAAGCTCTACCAGGCCGCCGCCGGGCGCTCGCTGGGGGGCCAGTAGCCATGCGGTTGAAGTTCGGCACGACCTGGCTCGGCGACCCCGGCGGCGCCCGGTTCGTCTGGGGCCGGCAGCTCCTCCGCTCCGCCGGCGGCGTCGGCTACGGCTTCCTCTACAGTGTGCAGTGCCAGGAGGTCACCCTGCGGGTGGCCGACCAGTACGACTGCACCGTCAAGATGGCCGCGGTCGAGGTCGCGCTGGCCCAGGTGGCCGACCTCACGTTCTACCACGACAACGGCCTCGCCTCGCAGAACAGCGGCCAGACGGAGAGCACCTTCTCGGGGGTGCGCTGCGTCTCCGGCCCGACCTGGCTGCCGACGCCCGGCGGCTGGGCCACGCACAAGAGCTTCGCCGCCGCGTTCGAATGGGAGACCTCGCTGCCCGGCAGCGCCGGCCTGCTGCTCGACTTCAAGGAGCAGTTGACCCTCAGCGGCGGCAACCCCGTCCGCGCGGTGCTGCGCCCCATCGACGGCTCGCCGGTGGTGCTGCAAACCACCGTCCCCAAGACGGAGTACCGCGCGGTGCAGGACGGCAGCGCGGTCGGCTACTCGGCCCGCCCGGCGCCCCTGACCGTGTCGCCCCCGCTCTACTACTCGGGCGGGGTGCCGCTCCTGCCGGTGGCCGACTCGACCACGCAGTTCAGCGGCCAGCGCTCGGGCCAGGGGCTGAAGGGCTTCGGCGTCTCGTGGCACCGCGAGTACGTCAGCGCCACCCCGCTCCTGGGCGTGCCGCAGGAGTGGCTGGGATGAGCGCGACCATCACCTGGGAGGGCCAGACCCTCCGCACCCTCACGCTCGACTACGCCACGGCCGTGGGCATCAGCCCCCAGGCCGCGCACCTCACCTGCGCCGCCGGCGACTACCCGCCCGCGATCGCCGGCACCCTGGCGTTCGGGTTCGGACCGGACAACATCGTCCTGCCCGACTGCGCCCTCGCCGCCGACGGGTTCAGCGAGTCGCGCAGCGAGGCGGGGGCGGTGTGGAGCCTCGCCATCGAGGACCGCCGCTGGCGATGGCGCGACGGCTACCCGGTGTTCGGCGAGTACAACCAGACCGACCGGCGCGGCAAGTTGATCCCCCGCACGGTTCGCAGCCCGTTTCAGATCGCCGCGACTCTACTGCTGGCGATGGGCGAGAGCGACTTCAGCGTCACCCTCCCCGCGGGGCTGGCCGGCGCCGGCGCGGGGGTGCCGGCCAAGCAGACCGCCGACGTGCTCATCGACCCCAAGGCCGAGTACCTGAACCTCGGCCAGAACCTCCCGCCCACCGGCGCCAACCCGCGCGTCTCGTGGGCCTGCGTCCCCGCCGCCAAGGCGCTCGCCTCGTTCGCCGAGCAGTTCGGCTGCGTCGTGGTGCTCAACCCCATCACCAACCAGGTGAGCGTCGAGCCTTTGGGAAGCGGGACGCCGCTGCCGATCGTGCCCGGCATCCTGTCGCAGACGCCGGGGGTGAGCGTCACGCCGGTGCCCGCGAGCCTCACCGTCTACGGCCGCCCGACGCGCTTCCAGGCCCGGCTCGTGTTCCGCCCGGTGGCCCGCGACTGGGACGACAGTTGGCAGCCGCTCGACAACGTCAGCTACGCGCCCGACGCCCCGGCCGACCAGGCGATGACCGTCTACGCGCGAGGGGCGGGCCTGGCGTCCGCGGGGATCCGGGTGCTGGGGCGGCTGTTCACCGCGGCGGACATCCCGAGCCTCGCGGCGGCCATCACGGCCAGCACGCTGAGCCCGGCGGCGGTCCTGGCCCAGTCGTTGACCGGCCCCGCGCCCGGCAACGAGCCGGTCCTCGAACTCGCCGGCGGCGCGACCGGCCTCGACTTCCAGCCGGCGCTCAACGGCGCGGGCGAGCTCGTCTGCACCGCCGGCCCGCGCAAGGCGTCCGACCGCTTCGCGCTGCAGTCGGATTTCATGGCGGGGGTAAAACCCACCACGCGCCTGAGCTACCCGCAGGCGCGGCAGCTCGCGCAGTCGAGCGTGTGGCGCTGCTACCAGCTCGTCGCGGCCGACCCCGCCGACCCAGGGGGGCTGCGCCCGACGCCCCCGCCGCCCGGCGTCCCCGTTCCGGGGCTGGGCACGACCGCCGACCCGCTCGGGGTGGGCCCGAACCCCGGCCGCGTCACCGACCGCACGCGCATCGTGCTGCAGGCGACGCGCGTCGAGCAGGTGGCCCCGCGCCCCGGCGACGAGGACCGCATCGACACCGCCACCGGCCAGCCCTACGCTGCGGAGACCTACGACGGCTACTCCAGGGACCGGGCGCCCGCGACCTACGGGGGGATCTGGCGCGCGATCCAGACCGGCGGCAACTACGTCAAGAACCAGAAGATCGAGATGGGCAACACCCCGCCCGGCGACCAGTTCTACGTCCCGTTCGACATCATCGACCCGGAGCGGCAGGTGATCCGCTTCGCCCGCCCGGTCTACAGGGTGCTGGGGGGCGGGGGCGACAAGCCGGCCTGGGCCGACGGCACGCCGCTGCCCGACGCCGCCGCGACCGGCCAGGCGGTGTACTGCGCGCCGCAGCTGGTGGTCGAGACGGCGTTCACCCTGCTCGACGACCCCGGCCGGTGCGAGCGCCGCTTCTCCGACACCCTGGTTTTGGGCGGGCCGGGCCCGGCGGTCGCGGAGGTGCGCGACGACATCCAGCAGGAGGTGATCGGCGTCTACGACGCGCAGCACAACGTAATCTCGGGCAGCGCCGTCGACGCCGACGCCTTCGCCCGCGCGGTGCTCTACCTCAACGCCAGGGCCGCGACCTACCAGGTGCCGCAGTCGCTCGCGGTGACGTTCGCGGGCGTGCGCCTGGTGCCGCTCTCGGGGCAGATCCGCCAGGTGGCGTGGAGTCTGTCGGAGCGGGGGTTCACCACGAGTGCGAGCCAGAACAGCGAGTTTAGCTCGGCCGTACTGCCGCTCCCCGCCCGGCGGCGTGCCGAGCGGCTGAGTCCGAACATGATGCGGGCGCTCGAGAACCTGGCGTCGGACCCGGTGGCGCGGGCGCGCCGGAACGTACTCGACCTGGCCGGCGGCCTGGCGCGCCTAATTGGGGGGGCTTGAGTGGCGGGCTTTTACGTCGAGAACGCCGAGGCCGAGGCGATCCCAGGATTCGCCGTAGTGAGTCCGACCGGGGCGGTGAACGACTCGGGCGGCATCAAGGTCGGCAAGCCCAAGCCGGGCAAGGCGGTCATGGTCAACGGCCCCGCGCCGATCATGCCCGGCGCGGGTGGGCAGTGCTACGAGGTCGCGTTCGGCTCGGTGGTCGGCCTGCACGCCGACGACATCGCGGCGAAGTACGGCGGCGCCGTGCCGATGGCCTTCGCCGACTACGACAAGGACTCGCTCGGCGTCAGGGACGGCGACTGGTTCCTGCGCTACGGCCAGAGCGGCTACCGCCCCCTGGCGCTGGCCACCTCGGGCGCGGTGATGGTCCGGCCCGAGGGCGGAGGGGGCGGGGCGTCGTTCCCCGTGCGCATCATCGCCGCGCCGCCGAGTCCCCCGACCAGCCCCCCGCCGCCGGGGAGTCCCCCCCCCGTGCCGCCCCCGCCGCCGAGCGAAGCCGACGGGCCTGGGCTGTACAAGGCCGCGACGCTCAAGCTCACCTACGCCGCCGCCGCCGCCCCGCCGGTGCAGTGGCTCCCGGCCGACCCGCCCGACTGCTGGCTCGCGCCCTTCGCGGCCGAAGCCTACGCGGTCGGCAAGGACTACGACGCGGCGCCCACGGGGCAGACCTGCGACGGCAAGCCGGTGCTGGCCTGCGACCCTCGCGCCAGCAGCCCCGGCACCCCGACCCCGGCGTGCGGGCGCGTCGTCACCGACGTGTTCTGCTCGAACGGCCGGCTCCAGGTGGTCTACTGCGTGCCGCCGCCCCCGCCCCCTCCGCCCTCGG
>CAXTPM010000254.1:0-4689 GCA_964245865.1 uncultured Fimbriiglobus sp.
CGAAGCCCGCCGACTTCGAGGCGCGCTTCCGCGACCGCTACGGACTCGCCGAGGCGCCGTACCCCAACCACGGGCTGCCGATGGGGTTGCGCCCCGCCGGCCTCTTGTTCGGCAGGGGCATCGGCATCGACTGCATGACCTGCCACGGCGGCTCGGTCGCCGGCACTAGCTACGTGGGCCTCGGCAACAGTTCGCTCGACATCCAGGCGCTGTTCACCGAACTCGGGCAAGCCCCGAAGTCGCACGCCGCCACGCCGTTCCGCTTCGGCCACACGCGCGGCACCAACGAGGCCGGGGCGTTCTCGGTCTACCTACTGGGGCTGCGCAACCCCGACCTGACGCTGAGTGCGTCGCCGAAGAACCTTGACTTGCACGACGACTCGGTCGAGGACGTGCCGGCGTGGTGGCTGCTCAAGAAGAAACAGACCATGTACCACACCGGCACCACCGACAGCGGTTCGGTGCGCAGCCTGATGCAGTTTCTGATGCACCCGCTCACGACATCCGACGCCTTCCCGAAGTACGAGCCGGCGTTCCGCGACATCCAGGCGTACATCAAGTCCATCGAAGCTCCGAAGTACCCGCTCCCCATCGACCGGGCGCTAGCCGAGCGCGGGCGCGCTCTGTTCGAGGGCACCTGCGCCAAGTGCCACGGCGAGTACGCGGCCGAACCCGGCGGGGAGTGGAGCTACCCCAACCGGATCATCGACATCGAGAAGATCGGCACGGATCGCAAGCGGTACGACAACATCCGCAAGACCTTCGCCGCTGCCTACAACGAAAGCTGGTTCGCCCAGGACGGCCACCCCGTGCGCGACACCGCCGGCTACCAGGCGCCGCCGCTGGATGGGGTGTGGGCCACCGCGCCGTACCTGCACAACGGCAGCGTCCCCACGCTGGCCGCACTCTTAGACAGCAAGTCGCGCCCGGCGAAGTTCCGCCGCAGTTTCCGCACCGACCTGAGCGAGTACGACGCCGCGAACGTCGGCTGGAAGGTCATGCCCGTCGAGTCGATCGACCCGAACTCGCCGGCCAGCGAGAGGCGGAAGGTGTACGATACCACCCGCCCCGGCCACGGGAATGGTGGCCACACCTACGGCGACGACCTCAGCCCGAGTGAGCGCGCGGCGGTGGTCGAGTACCTCAAAACCCTATAACCCCAGGACTCCCCCATGCGCCTGCTCGCACTATTGCTTTTGTGCGCCGGCCCCGCCGCACCCTTCGCCGTGGGGGCCGAGCCGGTGCCGCCGTTCAAGCACCGCTTCCTCGGCGCCGACTACAGCACCGGCAAAATGGCGATCATCTCCGAGGGCGGCAAGGTCGAGTGGGAGTACCCCAACCGGCACGATGTCCACGACGCGCAGGTTCTGCCCGGCGGCAACATCCTGACGCACACGAGCGCCACCACCGTGGTCGAGATCACGCCGGCGAAGGAAATCGCCTGGAAGTACGAGGCCAAGCCGGCGCCCGGCAAGGCGGGCCGCGTCGAGGTCCACGCCTTCGAGCGACTGCCGAGCGGCGTGACGATGGTCGCCGAGAGCGGCAACGGTCGGCTCGTGGAAGTGAACCAGGCGGGCGAGATCGTCCACGTCGTGCCGCTCAAACTCGCCAAGATCGACGCACACCGCGACACGCGCCGGGTGCGCAGCCTGCCCAGCGGCAACTACCTGGTGTGCCACGAGAGCATCGGTCAAGTCCGCGAGTATACTCGTCAAGGCGAGGTCGTGTGGCAGTACGAACTCGACCTCGCCGGCCGGCCCGCGTCCGGCGGACACGGCGTCGAGGGCCACGGCGTCAACGTCTACAACGCCCTGCGCCTGCCCAACGGCAACACCTTGATCGGCGGCGGCAACAACAACCGCGTGCTCGAAGTGACGCCGGACAAAAAGGTCGTGTGGGAACTCGGCCAGGACGACATCCCCGGCGTCAAACTCGCCTGGGTGGCCAGCCTGCACGTGCTGCCCAACGGCAACCTGGTCGTGGGCAACTGCCACGGCGTCGAGGGCGGGCCGGCGGGCAACCCGCAGATCATCGAGGTCACGCGCGACAAGAAGCTCGTCGGGGCGTACCGCGACACCAAGACGTTCGGCAACAACCTGGTGACGGTGGTGCTGCTCGACGGGGCGTCGAAGTAGGGGCGTCCGATGACATCAGCCCGCGCCCGCTACCTGGCTTTGTTCGCCGTCACTTGGCCGCTAGCCGTGCCGGTGGCGGCGGGCTTGGTGTGCCGGGCGGCGGGCCCACCGTGGCCCCGCGACGGCGACCTCGCCGTTGCAGCCGTCGGCGGCGGACTGCTCGCTGCCCCGGCACTCATCATCGTGGCCTTCCGTCTCCTTCCCGCCGCGTGGCCGGACGGGCCGAGGCAGCTACTCGCGCTCCCCGCGGCGGTCCCACTGGCGCTACTTCAAGCCTGGGTCGGGCTGATGGTGTTCATGGTGATCGTGCCGGGGTGGATCGAGTAGCGACCCCCGCTCGCCGAGCGGCCCTCTCACTTGCCTCCCACGCGGCACTCCGCGTCCGCCCAGAACCGCCGCTCCAACTCCGCGAAGTCGATCCCCAGCGCCCGACGGTAGTCGGCGTCCAGCGTCTCGGGATGCATGCCGTTGTGCAGTGCCAGGAACGCCTCGGCACCGAACTCGCGCAGCAGGTACTCGACGAACGCCCCGCCGAACTCGTAGGCCTCGGGCGCGGCGACGTGATAGTCGGTTTGCAGCAGCGAGCGCAGGCACTCGCCCGGCCGCGCGCCGCGCCGGTGGGCGAAGGGGGCGCGGGCGCTCAGGGCCACTCGGGCGAGCGAGCCTCCGGGGTCAGCGCGGCCATCGACGGCCGTGGCGAAGCCCTCCAGCAAGAGCGCGGGCGGGTCGGCGTCGGGGCGGCAGAACTGGTGCAGGAAGGCGTGCGCGAGTTCGTGCCGGTCGAGCCAGGTCGGCGGGCTGCCGCTCGCGGTGAGGGCGACGCTGTGCAGGCTCAGACTGCCCATCCCCAGCGCGCCGCCGCGCACCCACCGAATGGGCGAGTGCTGCTTGCGGCCGAGCAGCGCTTCGAGCCGCGCGAGGTGCTCGGCCATCGCGGCGGCGTCCCCGGCGGGGTCGCCGACCTCGGCGCCGTGGTACTGGATCAGGCGTTCGGTCGCGTGCCGGCCGGGATACTTCCACGCGGCGTGCAACTCCAAGAGGGTGACCGCGCCCATGCGGCCGACCCGGTGCGCCGGGCCGTGCGGCAGACTCCGCCGCCCCTGCTCGGCGACCATCGACAGCGCGAGCCAGGCGACGGCGAGGACCGGCCCCAGCCCGAGCACGCCGCGGCCGAAGGTGGCGCCGCGCCGGGGTCCGCGTACCAGCCCGATGATGCCGAGCGCGAGGCCGACTACGGCGGCGAGCGTGCCGGCGAGGGCGAACGGCAGCCACAAGAGGGTCCGCGTATCGTAGACGCCCAGCCAGTCTTGCAGCCACAGGCTCGTCACGGCGGCGAGCCAGCACGCCCAGGACAGCAGGGCGAAGCGACCGGCGGGCAGGCGGCGGGGCGACGGAGCGGGGGCGGCGCTTGGCATCGGGCGATTGTCGCCGGCGGGGGCGGGGGAGTCAAGCGGTCACGTTCTCCTGTCCCCTCCCCCCCTTGAGGGGGAGGGCTAGGGTGGGGGGGACTCGCCGAGAACACGAGACTCGAACTCGATTACGGCCCCCTCCTACTGGGCCTGCCACCCCCACCCTAGCCCTCCCCCTCGAGGGGGGAGGGGACAGGAGAAAGCGGGAGGCGTTCCCCTTGCCGCCCCCCGCCCCCGCCGCTAGCCTCACCCGTGTCCCCGTCCCGCGCCTCGTGAGAGTCCTGGCCTAGTTTTCCTGAGCAATCAGGGGGCCGATGTTGCGTCGGCCCAGCGCATGCTAGCACGTGCGTCCCGGCGGAGGCTGTTCCAGCGGCGCTGTCGCCCAGGGTCACCTGGTACGACACTGTGCCTGGCCCAACCCCGCCGACCGTGGTTCACAGTGTCGTACCAGGTGACCCTGGGCGGCGCCGCCGTGAGCCTCCGGCCGTCCCAGGTCGGGTGGTAGGCGAGACTCGAGCGGGCGCGGGCGGGGACGCCTCTTCAACTCGCCGACGCGGCGTTCGCGCGGTAAGACGCACACCGGACTCGATCGCAACCACCACCGCCGACGGGGGCGCATGCAAGGCCGGGCGCGCACCATCCGCATCGCGGGGGACACCGGCGACGGCGTCCGCTTCGTCGCCGCGCGCCTGGGGCAAGCCGCGCGCCTCGCCGGGCGCTGTGTGAGCGTCTGGCTCGACCCGGCCTCGGAAATCCGCAGTCCGCCGCACGCGCTCACCGGCGCCCAGGCCGCGACGATCCGCCTGGGGAGTCCGGCCCGCGTGGTGGTCGGCCCGGCCGACTGGCTGGTGGCGCTCAACCCCGCCGCGCTGAAGTTGCACGGCGCCGGCGCGGGGGCGTGGGTGCTCGACTCCGACGCCTGGCACGCCGAATCGATGAGTGCGGCCGGGTACTCGGGGTGCGACTGGCCCCCCGGCGCGGTGGCGCTGCCGCTGACGCAACTTACCCTCGAAGCCGTGGCGAGCTGCAACCTCGCCCGGCGCGAGGCCGAGCGCTGCCGGCATTTTCTGGTGCTCGGCCTCGCGCTCAAGGGACTCGGCCTCCCCTTAGACGAGGCGACGCGGTTCGTGCGCGAGAAGTTGGCG
>CAXTPM010000254.1:4699-7258 GCA_964245865.1 uncultured Fimbriiglobus sp.
AACCCGCCGGCACTCGACGGGGCGCTGCGGGCGCTGCGGGCCGGCGCGGAGTTGGCGGTCGAGAAGTGGCCGGCGCCGGTGAAAGCCCCGCCGGCCGAGCCGAGCGCGGCCCCCGCCCAGTCGCGGCTTACGGGGGGCACCGACGCGCTGGCGCTGGGGCTGGTGAGCCTCGCCGAGCGCGCCGGGCGGGCGCTGGTGGTGGCCGGCGGGGGCGAGCCACCCCTAGGGGCGCTGTTGGACCGCTTGGGGAGGCCGGACTTGCGCGCCCGGCGCGTGACCATCGCGGTCGATCCCGAGCCGGCGGGCGTCGCGCTGGGCGCGGCGTGGGGCGGCGCGGTGGGGGTGGCGCTCTCGGCGGGGCCGGGCCTGGGCGACTTCGGCGCGGTGCTGGCGCTGGCGAGTGCGGCGCGGCTGCCCTTGATCGTGATCCACGCCTCGGGACTCGGGCGCGGGCCGGGGTTCTCGGAGTTCGTGCGCCACCCCGACACCTCGGCGGTGATGCGCGGCCTGCCGGGGGAGGCGCGCCCGGTGGTGCTGGCGGTAGCGAACGCCGCGGCGGCGTCCGAGACGCTGGCCCACGCCTACCAATTGGCCGTGGCGAGTGCGGGGCCGGCGGTGGTGCTGGTCGATGCGCTCTTAACACTCAGCGAGGAACTTGTTGCGCTGCCCCCCTCGGCCCCGCTGCCGGCGCCCCCGCCCGGCGCCGCCGGATCGCTCGGGGCGTCGCTTACCCGCGAGGGGTCGCCGCAACTCGACGCGCTGGCCGGCTCGCCGCTCTTGGGCGCGCTCGACGACCTCGGCCCGCCGGCGCCGGCCGCGCTCTTGGTCCTCAGCTACGGCTCGGCCGGCGGGACCGTCGCGGAGGCCACCGACCGCCTCGGCGCGCCCGGCGTGGTCCACCGGCACCTGACGCGCCTGGCGCCCTGGCCGAACCACCTGGGCGAGTGGCTCGGGGCCGCGCAAGTCGTGGCGGTGGTCGAGGCGAACCGGGGGCACCTGTTCGCCGCGTTGTGCGCCGACTTCCCGAGGCTCGCGGGCCGCTTCCGCGCGGCGCGCTTCGCCCCGTGGCCGAGTCTCGCGGAGGCGCTGCGGCCGCTCACAGGGGGTGCGTCGTGAGCCTGCCGCTCGCGGTGCTGGGCGCCGCCGACTTGGAGGCCGAGTTCCTGCCGCGCTGGTGCCCTGGGTGCGGGAACTACGCGATCCTGGCGCAACTGAAAGTGGCCCTCGCGCGGGCCGGGGCGGCGCCGGGGGGGTTGCGCGTCGTCACGGGGGTCGGGTGCCACGGCCGAACGGCGCACTACCTCGCGGCGCCGGCGTTCCAGACGTTGCCGGGGCAGGCGTTCGCGGTGGCCACGGGCCTGCTGTTGGCGCGCCCGACCGATTCGGTGTGGGTGGTGACCGGCGACGGCGACTGCCTGCGCGGCCCAGGGTTTTTGCAACTGGTGCGGCGGAACCTGCCGGTGCGGGTGTTGATACTCAACAACGAGATCGGCGGGCTGTCGCGCGGCACCGCCACCCCCTCGTCGCGCGCCGGCACCCACACGCGCACCAGCCCCGGCGGCAGCAGCCTGCGGCCCCTGGCGCCCCTGGCGCTGGCGGTCGGCGCCGGGGCCACCTTCGCGGCCCGCACGTTGGATGTCGATGCCCGCCACCTGGCCGACACGCTTTCCCAGGCCACGAACCACCCCGGCACGGCGGTGGTCGAGATTCTGCAGAACTGCGTGACGTACAACGACGAAGTTTGGGCGCCCGCGAGTGATCGGGCGCTGCGGCCCGAGTCGGTGGTCGAACTCGCCCCCGGCCAACCGCTGGTGTTCGGCCGGGACCGCGAGTGGGGCTTGGAACTCGACGGCGGCGCGTGGGCGGTGCGGCCGAGCGGCCCGAACACACTCAGGCACGCCCCCGACGGCGCGCCGGGCTACGCCACGCTGCTCGCCCAACTCGCCGGGCCGGTGCTGCCGCTGCCCCTGGGGGTGCTCCGGGCAGTGAAGGAGCCGACGTGGCTGGACGCGCTGGAGGCGCAGCGGGCGACGGCGGGCAACGGCGATGCGCCGGGGGGGCGGGTGTGAAAGCCAACGGATTGAGTGTGCAGCCGGACCTGTTCCAGTCCCCTCCCCCCCTGAGGGGGAGGGCTAGGGTGGGGGGTGGCAGGCCCAGTAGAAGTGAGCTTGAAGTGGGTCCGACCCCACCGGCCCCGGCCGGCCCACCCCCCACCCTAGCCCTCCCCCTCAGGGGGGGAGGGGACAGGAGCGGCCACCCATGATCTGCCCCCTCTGCGGCCAGAAGGGCAACCCGATGGGCGCCGAAACCTGCGGCGGCTGCCTCTTCGACCTCGCGGCCATCGACCACCCCGCGCCGTCCGATCGCGTCGAGGAGAGCCTGCTGAGCGGCACTGTCGCCGGCCTCCCGCCGCGCCCGCCGGTGATGCTGCCCGCCACGGCCACGCTCGCCGAAGTCACCCGCGCGATGGTCGAGAACGGCGTCGGCGCGGTGCTGGTGCTGGACGCCGCCGGGGGGCTAGTCGGCATCGTCAGCGAGCGCGACTTCCTCACCAAAGTG
>CAXTPM010000255.1:0-7254 GCA_964245865.1 uncultured Fimbriiglobus sp.
CCACTCGGCGCGGCAAGCTGTACCGAGCGCCCGTCGTTGCGTCTTGGACATCGACCACCGCGTCGGGGTCGGTGCCGCCGACTTGCAGCACGCGCAACTGCCGCTCCGGCTGCCCCGCCGTGCGCACCAGCAGCACCGCGCCGGGCGCGAGCGGCACGTCGGGTGAGGTGGGTGCGGGGGTGGCGGCGCGCGCCGCCCCGCCGGCAACGAGGGCGATCCCGGCGAACAGCATGGCGTGGCGCATCCCGACTCCCCCCGCGCCCTCAAGGCGCTTTGTACGGGTTGGATCGGTTATCCCGCCGCCGGCGGTCCACTCGAACTGCCGCGATTGCCGACTTCGCACGCCCCATCTTTGCACGGCACTAGCCGGAAGCGGTTGCGCGCCACCCAGCGGTAGGCCGCGTTCCCGAGCGCCACCACGCCCGGAACGTGGAGCAGCGGCGCGACCGGCCACAAGCTCGGCAGCATCCACGCCAGGCGCCGCGCGGCCGCGAACCCGGCCCAGACGCGCTGCCGGTTCGCACTCACCAGGTGAATCTCCTCCAGTACCCGCCCCGCCCCGAGCGGCGTCGGCGTCGCGGGCCACCCGGCGGGGTCGCGCGCGTCGCGCAGTTCGATTCGCCCAAGCCAGTCGAGCGGGCGCAGCAGCGCCACCGACGCGCGGCAGAGCGGGCAGGCGGCGTCGTAGAGCAAGACGGCCCTGGGCGCAAGCGCGGGCGCTCGGGGCGGTTCGGCGGTGCTGGGCGTCACGGGCGTGATCCTCGGGGCTGATAATCTAACCGCACCCGGCCGGGCGGGCGAAACGGCCGAACCGATGAAAACCCCGCCGGCGCCGCAGAAACTCCCGACGCATCCGCCCCGGCCCGCTACAACCATCGGGATGCCGCGATGCCGACCGACCCGACCGGACCCCCTCGCCTTCCCGGCCACGCACCCCGAGTGGGAGGCGCTCCTGCGGCGAATCCGCGCCGACCCCGGCGACGCCACCGCCCGGCTGGTCGCAGCGGACTGGCTGGACGACTCCGCCCCGCGCTTCCCGCTCGACGCGGCCCCCGGCTGCTGGACCCGGCGGGCGGAGTTCATCCGCCGGCAGTGCGAGTGCCCCGAGGGGGGCGGGGCGCTGGCCAAAGAGGTCGCGCGCCTGGACTACGTGGTGTGGGCGTCGGAGGCGTGCCCGGCCCTGGTGCGCGTCGAGTGGCCGCGCTACGCCATGCTGTGCGGCTCGGTCGTCGGCTTCCGCCGGGGGTTCGCCGAGACCCTGCGCTGCCGCGCGGTCGAGTGGAAGTCCCAGGGCCGGGCGATCCGCGAGCGGGCGCCGATCCGCGAGTTGCACCTCACCCGCGGCGACCAGCTCACCAACGACGACTGGTGGGAACTGCTCCCGAGCCTCAAATCCCTGGACTCGGTGCGGGTGGACGGCCTCGACGAGTTCGCCGAGCGCTGGCTGGCCGAGCGGCTGGCGGTGCCGTCGGGCCGGGGCTGAGCCGCCGAGGAGACCCGCCCCATGCGCCGCCTCGCCGGGTTCGCCAAGGCCGTCCGTGCGGCCGCGTTCTTGCCGGACGGCCGGCTGGTCGCCGCCGGCGAGGACAAGTGGGTGCGGGTGTTCGACCCCACTTCGGGCGAGTGCGCGGCGGCGGTGAAGGCGCGACAGGTGGTGTACGCCGTCGCGGCGTCGCCGGACGGGAAGGCGGTGGCGTATGGCGGGCGGTACAGCCCGGACGACGCCGGGCGGAACGTGGTGCGGACGCTGACCCCCGACGACGGCAAGCCGGGGACCGCCTACGCCCGCCCCTTTGGCCGCTACCAGAGTTCGATTTGGTCGCTGTCGTACTCGGCGGACGGGGACTACCTCGCGGCGGCGCGGCGGCACCCCGGCGGCGGGAACATGCCCAACGGCGGCGGGGGGCACTGGTGGCGGTGCCGGGCGCCGTCCGAGAACGGCGGGCTTGCGGACCCCGGCGCCTCGGCACTCGCCTTCGGCCCGGCCGGGTGCGAGTTGGCCACCGCGTCGAAGGAGGCCGTTCGCCTGTTCGCCACGCCGTCGGCGACCGAGGGAGTCGTAATTCCACTGAAATCGGCCATGCCCGCAACGGTCTCGTTTACGGCCCAGTCGAGTCCGGTCGTCGCGGCGGGGGCTTCAATCTACGTTGCCACGGGTGGGATCAACTTGGCCACCGGCGTGCGCAAGCACGCGCGCATCAGAGTCGGCGAGAGCGGCCTCACTGGCCTCGCCGCTTCCACCGCCCTCGCAACCCTCGCCGCCAGTCCCGACGGCCGCACACTGCTCGCCGCCGGGCGCGCCGGCGTGGTGGAGTGCTACGACGCCCACTCTCGGGCGCTGCGAAGTCGGCACGACTTCGGCGTCGGGCCAGTGCATGCGCTGGCGTTCGCGCCCGACGGGCTGACGTTCGCGGTGGCCGGCGAGGGCGGGGTGGTAGTGTGCGACGCGGAGTGAGACGCGCAAAGGCGCTCGGGTGGCCTCACCCGCCCGCCCCCGACTCGCTACAAAAGCCCTTTCGCCCGCCGCCCCGAGGAGCCGTGCCGTGATCCCCATCGACCTGACTGGTAAAGTCGCCCTCGTCACCGGCGTCGGCGACAACGAGAGCTTCGCGTGGTTCATCTCGAAGTACCTCGTCGCCGCCGGTGCGAAGGTGGTGCTGGCCTCGCACCCGAGGGTAGTGAACATCGTCGAGTCGTTCCTGACGCGCGAGGCCGACCGGGAGAGCCGCGAACTTCCCTTCGGCCGGGGCGAACTCAAAGTCGAGAAGCTGATCCCGTGCGACGCCAGCTACGACACGATGGCCGACGTGCCGGAGGCCATCCGCACCGACCGCCGCTACGCCAAGTTTAGCACCGACTACAGCATCCAGGGCGCGGTGGACCTGGTGGGCAAAGAGTTCGGCGGCATCGATATTGTCATCCACAGCATCGCGTTTAGCCGCGAGATCAAGAACAGCGCCAAGGACACCAGCCGCGCGGCGTACCTCGAAGCCCTCGGCATCAGCGCCTACTCGCTCACCAGTTTGCTGCGCTACGCCGAGCCGTACATGGCCGGCCGCACGGGCGGGGCGAGTGCGGTGGGCCTCACCTACATCGGCGGCGACCGCGTGGTGCCCTACTACGGCGGCGGCATGAGCACCGCCAAGGCCGCGCTGCAGATCGACTGCAAGCAACTCGCAGCACTGCTGGGGCCGAAGAACATCCGCGTCAATTGCATCAGCGCCGGCCCGTATGCCAGCCGCGCCGCGCGGGCCATCCGCCCCGGCGAGATGGAGAAGTCGATCGACTACGCCGCGTGCCGCTCGCCCTTGCAGCGGGCGATCACCCCCGACGAGGTGGCGCAATCGACGCTGTACCTGGTTAGCGGACTGGCGAGCGCGGTGACGGGGCAGATTCTGTTCGTGGACTGCGGGTACAACGTCATGGCGGTGTGACCGGCCCCGGCCCGTAAGAGACCTCCCCCCCGGCCCCCCTCTCCGAAGCAGAGAGGGGGGCCGGGGGGGTGAGGTCTCTTCCGCCCCCGACCCGACCCCGCAAACTCATTCCCGGCAACTCCACCAGCCGGTAGAGCACCTCCGCCAGCGCCAAACTCACCACCCACACTACGGCCACGCGCACACCGAGCGGCAGTTCGGGAAGCCTGCGCGCGACCGCGATCCCCTCGCCGTGTAGCAGGTACAGCGAGTAGGCGCGCTCGGCCAGGAACCGGGTGGAGCGCAGGTGCAGCCCCGCCGCCCAACTGCGCGTGTTGGCCACGAGAATGAGGCACACCGACGCCAGCGACCAGCCGAGCGTGGGGATGTCGAAGCGCGGCCCGTAGCCCGCGCGCCCCGCCGCGCACCCGGCCACGACGAGTACGGCCAGGGCGCCGATCCAGACGGCGTGCCGGGCGAGAGTCGCCCACACCGCCGGCCAGCGCAGCGAGGCGTAGGCCAGCAGCACCCCGGCGCCGCACTGGTCGTACCGCACGTGCGTCTGCTCGACCGAGCCGAACGCGCCCAGTTGCCGGCAAACCTCGGGTAGAACTAGCACCGCCACGAGAATCAGCCGGCCCCAGCGCGTGGCCACCAAAAGGGTCAGCAGCGGCACCGCGAGGTAGAAGTGCTCCTCGACGCACAGCGACCACGACACGCCGAAATACGGCATGTCCGAGCAGTACGTTTGCAGGAACACCGGGAACGTCCAGTCCGGTGGCTCGCCCGTCCGGCGGCAGTACCACAGCGTCGTGGCGATCAGCACGGCGTAGTAAGCGGGCAGCGTGCGCAGCCAGCGCCGCAGCCAAAAGCGGCGGAAGTCGATGCGGCCGCTGTCGAAGTATTCGCGCAAGAGTTGCCGGCCGAGCAGCCATCCGCTGAGGGCGAAGAACAGGTCCACCCCACGCCCGCCGAGGCCGGCCACTTGCCGGAGTGCGGATGCGGTCGGCGCCTCGCCCGGCGCGGGGTCGGTGAAGCGCCCCACCGCGTGGCAGTTCACCACCGCCACGATCGCCAGCGCCCGCAGGACATCCATGCCGCCGTTGCGCGAACCGGCGGGGGGCGTCTGACTCATACGGCGTGCGTGCTCGGGTGCGGCTGGGAGTGCCTAGTCTAGAACCGAAACGGGCGGCGGCACGGGCCTGGACCTGCTCGGCGCGCGAACCCGCCGCAGCGCCCGCGCCTCCCGACCGCCACCGACCCCGAGAACTTCCGTGCCGACGTTCGTCCACCTCACCGCCGCGTCGAACCTCGCGCGCATCCGCCGCGCCGGGATTCGCCGCGTGCGCCCGGCCGGGCGCGGGTTCCCCGGCGGGCTGTTCGCGGTGCCGCTCACGACGAACTACTACGCCTCGCACCAGTGGGCACGGGAACTCAAGCGGCGCAACGTCGGCCCCGTCGCGGCGGTCTACTTTCGCGTCCCCGACGACGAGCGCGTGTGGGTCGGCCGCTACAACGAACCGCACCGCTGGATGACGGCCTCCGAGAGCGTGGCCGCGTTCCGGGGGGCGGGCGACGCCCTGGGGTGGGAGGTCATCATTCCAAGGCGGATCGGGGCGCGCGAAGTCACGCGCGTCGGCGCGGTGTCGCAAGTCGTGGGCTGGCGCTACTCGCCGGAGTCGAAGGGGAAGCCGCCGTTCTGCGCGTGCGACTACTGCACGCGCGGCGAGTACGGGGCAAGGCGGCTGCGCGAGCGGTTCCGGTCTCCTGAGCGGGGGGCGTAAGCCCTCCGAGCCTGTCAATCGTCCTCGGCAAGCCGTCAGTGTTTGACTCGCTCGGAGGGCTTACGCCCCCCGCTCAGGAGAGCGACAGTCTACGCCGCCTGCTCGACCGACCGGGCCACCACCGTCAGGCGCAGCTTGCACAGCGTGATCGCATCCCCGACGTGCAGGCGCGTCGGCCCGGCGATCTTGCGGCCGTTGACCACCGTGCCGTTCTTGCTCGCCACGTCGTGGACTTCGAGTTGGCCGTCGTGGTGCAGCACCACCGCGCAGTGCCGCCGGGAGACGTGGGCGTCGTCGAGGCAAATCTGATTGTCCGCCAGGCGACCGATGCTGTTGATGCCGGGGCGCAGCGCGTAGAGGGTCGCGCCGTCGGAGAGCGCGCAGCCCTCGGGGGCGAGCGCCTCGCCGGGTTCGGCGAGGCGCGTGAGTTCCCCGCACGCGGCCTGCACCCGGTCGCGCGCGGCGCGGAAGTCGTCCCGCCGCGGCAGCCCCTCGAGGTGCAGGCTCATCAGGCGCGGGTCGGCCATCGGTGCGAGTCGCCTACGGAACGGGGTGGGGAGGAACGGCCCAGGCCGCAGACTCGCGGCCGTGTCAGACTATGAGGCGATTACGAATGCAATGTCAAGGCCACTACTCGTCGGCGTGGCCGATTTCGACGATTTTGTACCGCAGCACGCCGCGCGGAACCTGGATTACCGCCGTGTCGCCCTTCTTCTTGCCCACCAGCCCGAGCGCGATGGGGCTAGTCGTGAGGATGCGGCCCAGCAGCGGGTCTTCCGACCCCGGCCCGACGAGGTCGTAGACTTCCTCCTCGTCTTCGTCGAGGTCGCGCACCGTCACCCGGCTCCCGAACGTGACCGAATCCGTCGGCAGGCTGTCCTTGTCAACGATGGTGGCGCGGCTGAGCTGGTCCTTGAGCATCTCGATTTTCGCCTGGAGCATCCCCTGGTCTTCCCGAGCGGCGTGGTACTCCGCGTTCTCCGAGAGGTCGCCCATCTCGCGCGCGGTGGCCACACGCTTGGTGATCTCGATCATCTCGTAGCCCTGGAAGCGCTCGAGTTCGGCCTTCTTCTTGTCGTACCCCTCGCGGGTCATCAGCACGCGGTCGTCGGCCATCGCTATTACTCCGTCGCAAGCCGCCAGACTCGGGGGAGTATGGCGGGCGCAAGTGCCTGTCGTATCGGTCGTTGGGAAGTGGGACGCGGCCGGAACACTCGGCGCCGGCCGCGTCGGCTAGCCGCCATTATAAGTCGTCCGGCACGCTCCGCAAAATGATTCGGTGGTACGGCCCGTCGGGCACGGGGTACGCCCAGCTCGTCCAACCCGCAAGTCGCGCCTTGGCGGGTTCTTGCGTCTCCTCGGCGATGCGCCGCGCCTTGTCCTCGGCGGCCGTGAGCGTGCGCCCCGGCGACCCCTGGTTCGCCTTGCGGTACACCACGCTGCCGTCGTCCGCGACCGCCACCACCACCGGGTCGTCGTCCGCGATGTCCAAGAGTCGCTGCGCGACCATCTCATACGTGGCCGTGGCGTAGATGTCGCGCAACTCCAGCACGTGGTATTGCAGCTTGCGCGCGTCCCGCCGGAACCAGCGCGTCGGCAGCAGCAGCCTCGGCATGATGAACCCGACCACCTGGGCGTTCGCCGAGCGGTTGTCGCGGTCGAACGGAGCCTTGAGGCGCGTGAACACGCGCGGCACGATCTCCCGCGCGCACGCCTTGGCGCAAATGAGTTGCCGCGCCTGGTCGGTCGCCTCGGGCCGAATCACGACCTCGCGGAAGCCCGGCCGGCGCGGCGGGCGCGGCCCGAACCGCCCCGGCTGGGGCGCCTGGTCCTCGTCGGTGGCGTCGCGCACCAGAAGGTCGAACTCGTCCTGCGCGAGCGCCTCCGCGTCCACCGGCGGGCCGTCGAGGTTGTGCCGCTCCAGCACGTCGGACACCTCGCGGTCGATGGCGTCGAACAGCTCCTCGGCGCTAAACTCGCTCATTGCCCCCCCCCGCCCCGGTGAAACTCCACGCGCCGATCACCAGTGCCGTCAGCCCCAACTGCAAGAGAGCCAG
>CAXTPM010000256.1:0-7242 GCA_964245865.1 uncultured Fimbriiglobus sp.
ACATCATGCTGGCGTAGATTGCGAAACTAACCCAGCTTCAATCGGTACGCCCTAGAGACTCTGGAGGCGACTCCAGACTTCACCACCCCGACCCAGGAGACACTCCCTTATCGACCCGAAGCCGCATCGCGATCCGGAACAAGAACGGCACCGTCACCTCGATCTACTGCCACCACGACGGCTACCCCGAGGGCGTGGGTGCCGTGCCGGTGGCGGGTTTCGGAGCCGACGACTGGAAAGACGAGGAGGAAGAAGACCATGACGACTGAGCCCGACGCCCCCGACCGAGGATTAACCGCGACCGGACCACTGACTCGCGAGCAGGCCGACGCCCTGACCCTGGTCGGGCACCACGGCGCCCTGCTCGTGAACTCCCGACCGGCCGAAGAGCTCGCCGCGACCGACCAGCAGGCCGAGCGGCGCCGCCAGCACTGTGGCCCCCGCTCGTGGGATCCCCGGCCGCGTCGGACGACGCCGGGCCGCCCAGGACGGTCGGTCACTCGCTGCCGGCGCCCGAGAGGGATGAGACTGACCCCCGCGACGATCGTTGCCGCCGCCCGAAAGGGGCAGCGGCAACGAACGGACCAAAGGCTTGATTGGACTGCCCACTCATACGCATCCCAGGTGAAAGTTGCCCAGCGGTCCGTTCTTCCAAGCGGGGGCGTCAGCCCTTCGTGTGCGCCGGGGGTGGGCACACGGAGGGCTGACGCCTCCCGCTCGGAAGGCAGTTTCCACCTGGGATGCGTATCACACTTCTCCGGGACTCGCCTCACGTCACCCCCAGCGCCTTCATCGCCGCCGTCATCGGGTCGGAGTAGAAGACCGGGTCGATGCGCTCCAGGATGTCGCCCGAGACTTCGAGGAAGTTCCCCTTGTTCTCCAGCGGCACGAGCGCCCGCCGCGCCCCGTTGTCCATCGCCACCTGCAGCGACTTGACCGCCTTGATGTCCCCCTGGATCGACAGGTCGCCGAGGACCACGAAGCCCGCCTGGACCGAATGCCGCTTGATGCACACTTTCGTGGCGCGGTTCTGGATGCGTGGGGGGATTTGTCTGGGTGGCCCCGTCCGCGGGTCCGCACAGGGGGGCGGCCTCGTGCCGCCCTGGGTCTGCGGGCGGCAGGGCTCGGGACCCCGGAATTCGGTGCCGGGTGCGGACCCGTTTGCCGGGCGGAGAGGTTTTTTGCGAGAGTCGGGCGACGTTTCCCCCGCCCCGCGCCAGAGACTCGCGTGAAGCCGGACCACCCCGCGACCGCCGACCCGCCCCACCCCATGGGCCGCCTGCTGGCCCGGCTGGCCCGCCCCCTCCTGCCTCGACCGGTGCCCCGACACAAGGCCAGACCTGAGCCGCGTGGCGCCGCCCCAGCCGGCTGCGGTCGATTGCAAGTGTCAACTCAACCTGAAGAGACCCACGCCTTCGCCGTACGGAACACGAGGTGCTTTGCCAGGTTCTCGGCAGCGTCTTCAGACCGGGGACGGGCGGAACTCGTCGCGGGCGGTGCTGCCGACGGCCCTCCCGTTGCGCGGGATTGTCTGCCGGGACGGCCAAAGCGGGCCGGGCGGTGCGCCGATTCGCTCAACCGACCTTGCCGGGCGGCGTCGCCCTGGGCAAACTCTCCGAGCCACCAACACCCGGCTCGGGGCGCCCGTGCAGCTCGTCGTCAACACTCGGGGCACCTCGATCCGCCGGCGCGGCGAGCGCTTCCGCGTCGCCACCAAGGAGCGCGCCGCCGAGTTCAGCGCGCACAAGGTGTCGGGCGTCCTGATCGCCACCGGCGCCCTGCTCAGCACCGACGCGGTGCTGCTCGCCCACCAGCACCAGATCGACATCGTGTTCTTGGACGAGCGCGGCGACCCCTACGGCCGCATCTGGCAGCCGAGGCTGGGGTCCGCGACGCAAGTCCGTCGCCGGCAACTCGAGGTGTCCGAGACCGCCGAGGGGTTCGCGATCGGCCGGGGCTGGGTGGTTGCCAAACTCCGCAACCAGGAGGAGTTCCTCGCCGAGCTGCGGGCGCGCCGGCCGGGACAGGAGGAACTCTTCGCCACGAGCATCGCCGCGATCCGCCGCTGCCGCGAGTCTGTTGAGGCGCTCTCCGGGACGGTCGGCGAGTTGCGCGGCACGCTAATGGGCCTGGAGGGCACGGCGGGGCGGATGTACTTCGACTGCCTGTCGAAACTCATGTCCGAGAACTACCGCTTCGAGGGCCGCTCGCGGCAGCCGTCGAAAGACGCGTTCAACGCCTGCCTCAACTACGCCCTCGGGGTCCTGTACTCCCACGCCGAGCGCGCGGCGGTGCTCGCCGGCCTCGACCCCGGCGTGGGGTTCCTGCACGCGGACTCCTACGGCAAGCCGTCGCTGGCGTTCGACCTGATCGAGCCGTTCCGCATCCTGGCCGAGCGCACGGCCGTGCTGCTGTTCACGGGGCGGCGGGCGCAGTCCGGGTACTTCGAGGCGGTGCCCGGCGGGGTCGGCCTGACCAAGGACGGCCGCGCCGCGCTCCTGACGCTGTTCAACGAGCGGCTCGAAAAAGCCGTGCGCTACCCGGTGCGCGGCCGGCCGGGGAAGTACCGCAACCTCAAGCAGCGCGACATTATTCGGCACGAGGCCCACGCGGTGGCCAACACCTTACTCGGCCGCAACGACGCGCTCCGGGTGGTCGAGACGCGCGACGTGTTCGCCGAGTCGGCCGGCCCCGCCCCGCCGGAGTCCGAACTCGACGAGCCGGGCGAGGAGCCGCTCGACCTGGGCGAGCCGACGCCGGACGCGGCGGGCGATGTCCCCGGTCCAACCGATGGGGGTGAGGCGTGCTGACGTGGGTGGTGTACGACATCTCGAAGGACTCGACGCGGACCCGCGTCGCCAAGCGCTGTTTGGACTTCGGGCTGTACCGGGTTCAGAAGTCGGTGTTCCTCGGCGACCTGCCGCCCAACCGGGTGGACGAGATCCTCCTGTTCAGCCGCGAGCTGCTCGACCTGGCGAAAGATTCGGTCTACCTGTTCCCGATCAGTCGATCCGACTTCGACCGCGTGCGCATCGTCGGCCAGGGGTTCGACGGCCCGCTGGTGGCCGACGAGGTGCTGACGAAGATCGTGTGAGGCCGGCGTCGCGCCGATTGAACCTTAAGACCCCAAAGCTGTCGAACCCACACCCCCGAGCCGGAGTCGTCCGCCCGTGCAGATCGAGATCACCGAGTGCCGCCTGCGCCTGGGGCGGCCCCTGTCGCCGGGGGAGGCGACGCGGCTGCGGGGGCACTTCGCTTCGGCACTGCCCGACGAACTCCTCGCCCACCAGCACCTCCCCGGCGGCGGGCTGCGGTACGACTACCCGCTCGTGCAGTTCAAGGTAATCGACCGCGAGGCGCTCCTGGTCGGGGTCGGCGACGGCGGCGCGGTGGTCGCGCGGGCGTGGGCCGGGGCCGACGCGGTGCGGCTGGCCGGCGAGGAGTTGCCGGTGCTGGAGGGTACGCTGTCGCGCCGGCGCGCCGAGGTCGGCCCGTGCGAGTCCCCCGTGGAGTACCGCTTCGCCGCGCCGTGGCTGGGGCTGAACCAGGCGAACCACGCCCGCTACGCGGACTCCGACGCGGCGGGCAAGCGCGACGTTCTGGCGCGGGCGATGGTGGGCAACTGCCTGTCGCTGTCGAAGTCTTTGGGGCTGTGGGTGGACGCCCGCCTGGGGGCCGACGTGGGAGGGCTGCGCGAGCGGGCGTGCCACTTCAAGGGGGTGCCGATGCTCGGGTTCGTGGGCCGGTTCCGGGTGAACTTCCGCGTCCCCGCCGGGCTGGGCATCGGCAAGAGCGTGTCGCGCGGCTTCGGCACCGTCGAGCCGCTGGCCGAAGCGGCCGAAGGGAGGGCGGCGTGATCGAGGCGATGCGCGAGGTGGCGCTCGAGTGGCTCAAGGACAGGCTCGAACCGGGTTCGGCGCGGCCGGCCGGGGAGGTGTACCGCGAGGCGCGCGAACTGGCCCCGCAGCGGCTCTCGCCGTTCCTGGTCGAGCGGGTCGAGGGCGACGAGGGGGCGGACGCGCGGCGGTTCTACGTCCTCTCAGCCGACTCCGACAACGATGAGGTTGCGCTGCTGGAGGCGCGCGAGATGAGGCCGGGCGACGGCGAGAAGCGGAGTGACGCCGAAAACCTACCGTTCAATCAGGCGAGTGGCCCCCGATCCGCCGCGCTGGGGCCGGTCATCAAGCGTGCCGCGCCCACAAAAGACAAAGAGGCAGGGCCATTAAAAAGTGTGCGAGACATAACACTCAGGGCGTTCCAGGAGATCGGTTGTGACAACAAGCCGTGGTCGCCTTACTTCCGTGCGGTCCACGAGTGCTGGACCCGCAAAAAACTCAAAGTCGCGGGGGCCGTGACCGACACGCCCGACGGGGCGTACTCGGCGGCGGTGGGTTTGATCGGTGAGAAAAAGATGTGTTTACTTGCGTTCGCTGACGGCGCGGGCCGGCTGCCGGGCGAGGTGCCCGAGTACACGGAGTACCTTCAGGGGGTTCTGGCCCTGGCTAAGTACACGAACGGCCCCAACCCCGCCGTACCTGGCGGAACATGCCCGATGTGTGGGGCAGAGGGCGTGGACCTGTACCCCAACGTCCTGTACGGGGCGGGGGTAAACCTCGGCAACCTCGACCGCAGCGGCGCGTTCCCCGGCCTCAACCTAGCCGAAGCATGGAAGGGGTTCGCCCCGTGCCTGGCGTGCGCGGACTTGCTGTATATTTACCGGCACCACGCGGCGCGAGAGTTCATGACCGAGGCGGCCGGGCAGCGGGCGCTGGCGGTGCCGAGTCTCGTGGCCGCCCCCGCGACCCGCGCGAAACTCCTCGGCGACATCCGCACCTGGGCGAAGCGGCTCACCGAGCGCGACCACCAGGGCGCGGTCGTCACGAGCGAACACCAGATGCTCCGGGCGCTCGCGGCCAGCGGCGCGGTCAACAGCGTGTCGCTCGTCTGGGCCGAGTTCGGCCAGCGGATCGAGAACGTCACGGGGGTCGTCACCGAAATCCTGCCGAGCCGGCTGCGGCACCTGGCCCACTTCAACGAGCGCTTCGAGCCGGACCACCCCGCGCTCCCCTCCCCCGTCCAGGCCGACCTGCCGGGGTTTCGCTACGACCTGTCGCTGAATGTCGTCTGGGCTTTGCTGCGCCGCCCCGGCGGCAAGGCCGCGCAGAAGCGCAACGACAGCCGGCGGCTGTTCGACCTCCGGCGCGATGTCGCCGAGGCGATTTACCACGGCACGCAGACACCGCAGGGGCGCTTCTGTCCTGAGTGGCCCGAAGCCGCGCAGTGGCACTTCCCGCAGGAGCGCTTCTGGGCCGAGTGGCTCGAAACCGCCCGCTGGCACTGGGACGCCGCCGTCGATGACAAGAACCCTGTCTTCGTGCTAACTCAAGAGGGACTGGTTGGGAAGAAGAACGAGCCACGCCCCACCCTCGCCGGCTGGGTCCGCCAGACCGCGAAGTTCCTGTTCTACTGCCGCCAACCCGCGATCGGAGTGCTGCCCGCGATGAACACGAGTGCGAGAACCTACGCCCCCGGAGTGGAGCGCCTGCGGCCCTACTTCGGCCCCGAGACCGGCATCGACACCGACGCGAAGGCTTTTGCCTTCCTGCTCGGGGTACTCTACGGCAAGCTGGTTACCATCCAGGCGAGTCGGAAGGTGAATGTCGGCGCAAACACGCTGACGTGGCTGCGGCGCATGACGCTCGCCGGGCCGGACCTGCCCGAGTTGTTCGTGCGCGTGCTGGGTAAGCTCACCGAGTACGAGTCGGCCTCCAAGCGCAAGCGCAGCCGGCCGATCGCCGAGGTCGAGGCCGAACTCGCCGGCATCGGCGCCCGGCTCGGCACCGCCATCAACCTCGACCAGACCGAGGCGTGCTACTTCCTGCTCCTCGGCCAGTCGCTCTCCCGCACCATCCTGCCGCCCCAGCCCAAGCCCGACGCCGCCAAGCCCTCGGCGCAAGCCGCCAACTAGCCCCGACATGCCCGCACCCCGGAGACGCCCGTGCCCGACCCGACGACCCTCAGCTCCCGCCGGGAGTTCCTGTTCTGTTACGACATCAAGATGGGCAACCCCAACGGCGACCCGGACGAGAACCGCCCGCGCGTGCTGCCCGACAAGACGCACTACGTCACCGACGTGCGCCTGAAGCGCTTCGTGCGCGACTTCCTCAAGTCGCAGGGGCGCGAAATCCTCGTGGACACCATCGAGGCCAAGACGACGAACCTCACCGGGCGCGTCGCGGCCTACCTGGCCTCGAAGCAACTCAAGCAGGTGCAGGGCAAGGAGTTGACCGACATCCTGCTCACCGCGTTCGCCGACGCCCGGCTGTTCGGCTCGTCGTTCGCCTTCAAGAAGGAGGGCGACTGGGAGCCGAAGACCGAGCCGAAGACCCTCACCGGCGCCGTGCAGATCGGCATGGGCGAGGTCAAGCACAAGGCGCAAGAAGTCGATATCCTCGGCACCTCGGTGTTCGGCTCGGACTCCGAGAAAACGCAGGGCACCTTTACCGGCTACTATGCGCTGCGCTACGCCCTCATCGCGTTCAACGGCGTGGCGAACCAGCAAAGCGCCGTCAAGTCCCGAATGACGGACACCGACTATGACACGCTATTGCATGCGATGTGGTACGGCGTCCGCTCGGCGGGGAACACGCGCACCAAGCGCGGCCAGGTGCCGCGCCTCTTGGTGTCGGTGGAGTACAACCCCGGCGAGGAGTTCCAGTTCGGCAACCTCGCGGACTACCTGAAACTCACCGCGACCGGCGCGAAGCCGCAGGAGTCGTGGGACTCGCCCGAAGATTACGACTTCGACCTCACCAAGCTGGTCGAGCGCCTCGAAGGGCAGAAATCCCGGATCGCGCGCGTGGGCTACTGCGCCTCGCCGGACATCCGCACCGTCCCGGAGGGGGCGTTCGCCTCGGCGGGGCTGCCGTGGGCGGACCTGGGCCTCGACGCCCCGCCCGCCGCGAAGGCGGGGTGAGCCGGTGCGCACCGCCAAGTTCCGGCTGTCGGGGAAGTTCGGGCACTTCCTGCGCGCCGAGGCCAACGTCAGCGGGGTGACGTACCCCTACCCGCCGCGCACCGCGCTGTTGGGGCTACTCGGCGCGGTGTTCGGCCTCGACAAGGACGAGCCGCAGGAGCGCTGGGCCGACGCCAAGGTTGCGATCGCGGGGGTTCCGCCGAAGCGCTTCTGGCACAAGACCAACGTGCGCAAGGACGGCCCGCCGCTGCTCTCGCGCACCGTGA
>CAXTPM010000257.1:0-2270 GCA_964245865.1 uncultured Fimbriiglobus sp.
TCGCGCACCACGGCCTCCTTGAACGGGATGACTTTACCGTACTCGACGCTGGAGTGCGAGAGGTGGCCGACGGGGTAGAAGTCGTTCGGCAGCAGGCCGTCTTGCTTGAGGAGTTCGGGGCTGAGTAGCGTGACGTTGCCGGCGAACGCGCTGAACGACTGGTACGGCGAGTCGCCCGCGCCGGTCGGCCCCAGGGGCAGGATTTGCCACCATGACTGCTTCGCAGCGGCGAGGGTCTGCACCCAGCGGTAGGCCTCGGGGCCGAGGTCGCCGATCCCGTAGTCGCCGGGGAGGCTAGTCGGGTGCAGCAGAATGCCTGAGGAGCGGGACAACTCGAACGACTGGGCGGTGAGCATATGATGGGGACTCGCGGTTCGACGCATGAGGCGAGGGCGGGGACTCGGCGCGGGCCGGGCAGTCCCCTCATGGTAGAAACCAAACGCGCGGGGCGGGGCCATGCCGGCGGAAAATCTCACCCCGGTCCCGCTCGTCGAGGGCGTCGATTACTACCTGGACGCCGGGAGGTGGGTGTTCACCGCCGCGTTCCACCTCAGGCGGGGCCACTGCTGCGGCTCGGGCTGCCGGCACTGCCCGTACCGCGAATGGCCGCCAGCGCCCGCGCGAGGGCCGGCGACCCCTCCAGGCTCGGCAGCGGCGGCAGACTCAAGTAGTCCCGCCGGACCCGGTTGACGACCGCCAAGTCCGCCGATTCGGCGCCGTCCAGCTTCGCACTCGCCAGAGCCAGTACCGCAGTTTTGAGCGTGGCGGCGTTGACGCGCAGCGTCTGCGGGGCGTGCCGACCGGGGTGCAAATGTACGTGGCGCCCGCCGACTTCGCCGAGACGAATGGCCCACACCGAGCCGTCGATCGGGTGAGTCAGCAGACGGTAGCCGCCGGCCGCGTCGAGCCAGGTTGCGAGCGCGTCGGGGGCCAGCACGCCCTCGGCATGAAGCACTTCGACCGCCCACGCTGCGACCCCGGCCGCGGTCAAGTCGCCGGCGTAAAAGTCCATCAGCCGGGTGCCCACGACGACGAGTTCCGCCGCGAGGCCGGGCAGGGCGTCGGCACCGGGTTCGAGCGCGCCCAAGCGCGAGGCGACCCAGTTGGCGTGGTGCTTCCACGGGTTGTACAGGACCGGCGCGGGGATCGGGTCGAGCGGACTGGGCACGGTGCGGGAGCCTCGCGGGTTCTAGCTAGCCGGCCGGCTAAGCGGGCGGCGTGGGGCCGGCGGGGCGCGTGGAACCGGGCGGGGGGAAAAAACGGTTGCGGCGCGCGGCCCGTCGGGGGACAATCGCACGAAGCCCCCCTCCCCGGCCCCCCTCCTAGAGTGTGCGAGAAGACTCATGGTTCAGAAGTTCATGCTGGCCCTCGTCGTCGCGGCCGCGGCCGCGACGGGATTCGTGCTGGCCCGCCTCGGCGAGTACAAGAGCGGCGTCGAGTGGCCCGAGCCGCCGCTTGTCACGCCCGGCGCCAACCCCGGCGACGCGCCCTCAGACGCCACGGTACTATTGGGTAAAGACCTCAGCGCCTGGCACGACGGCGACGCCTGGAGCGTAAAGGACGGCGTGGCGACCGCGCGCAAGACCGGCATCCGCACCAAAGACGCGTTCGGCAGTTGCCAGTTGCACCTGGAGTTCGCCACCCCCGAAAAAGTCGTCGGCGACGGCCAAGGGCGCGGCAACAGCGGGCTATTCTTCGGCGGAGTCTACGAGGTGCAAATCCTCGACAGTTACGAGAACAAGACCTACTTCGACGGCCAGTGCGCGAGCCTGTACAAGCAGTCCCCGCCGATGGTCAACGCCTGCCGCAAGCCCGGCGAGTGGCAGACCTACGACGTGGTTTACGACGCGCCGCTCTTTAGCGAGGACAACAAAGTCACCCGCCCGGCGTACATCACCGTGATCCACAACGGTATTCTGGTGCAGAACCACACCGAGTTGAAGGGCGGTACGTTCTACGACAAGCCGCCGTCCTACTCGCCGCACCCCGAGAAGACGCAGATTAGCCTGCAGTGGCACGGCAACCCGGTGCGCTTCAAAAACATCTGGGTGCGCGAACTGCACCCCCTCGTCGGGGTCAAGCGCGAGGGGAAGGCCGGCTAGCGGCCGCGCGCCGCACCCGGCGCCGGCCCACTACGGAGACGAAGACCAGCGCGGCTGAGAGCGCCCACCAGTACCAGTTGCGGATGTCGATTGGCAGGCCGTAGGGGTGCGTGCGGCGCTCGAGTTCCCAGCGGTCGGCCTCGACCATCGAGCTAGTCGGGTGCCACG
>CAXTPM010000257.1:2280-6576 GCA_964245865.1 uncultured Fimbriiglobus sp.
ACGCGTCGTCCCGCGCCGGCGGCGTCGGTGGCCAGAAGCCGTTGTCGCTGACTTCCCCGCCCGCGCGACTCCCCCCGTAGAACACGCACGTCGTTTCGCCGACCCCCGGCAGCGTACTCACGCCGACCGGGGCGCTACACCCGAGACTGAACGGCCGGTCCTTGGCGAACCACGCCGTGAGCCTCAACTCGTCGCCCGGCACCGCCAGTCCCCGCTCGACTGTGCCCACGAGCAGCCGGTACTCCACGCGCACCACCGGGCCGTCGTCGTTTCTGTCCTCGCGCGCGTCGATGGCCAGCACCCGGCCGACGACGATGCCGCCGGACTTCGCCTGCAACTCGCGGTAGGGCATCTGGGTGCCGGGTGGGCTGGCCGTCGCGGCCGGGGCGCCGAACGCAAGTAGCACCGCCACCATCACGCACCGAATCATTGCCTACCCCCCTGATTTCGCCCGGTAGACGCCCGCCTCGGTCACCACGATGTCCATGTGGCGGTCGTGCGGCGCCATCGGCACCTCATCAAGCATCTGGCACTCGAAGGCGAGTGCCACCAGCGGTACCCCTGGCCGCACGCCCCCAAGCAGGCGGTCGTAGTAGCCCTTGCCCTGGCCCATGCGCCCCCCGCGCCGGTCGAACGCGGTGCCGGGGACCAGCACCAAGTCGAGTTCGCCCGCCTCGACGGATTTGCCCGGCGCGGCCCGCAGCTCCTCGCGCGGCTCCAGGATGCGGTACGCGCCCTCGACCAGTTCGCCCATCGACTCCAGGCGAAACAGCGCGAGCGTAGTCGATTCGGTGAGGCAGTACGGCACGACAACCGTCTTGCCGGCCGCGAGGGCGTCGGGGAGAGCGTGGCGGGTGCGGACCTCGCTACCGGCATCGACGTAGTACAGGATGACGCTCGCCGCCGAATATTCCGGCAGCGCCACCGCGCGGGCAAGAATGGTGGCGCTGACCGCGTCCTTGTCGGGCTGGGCGACTCGCGCCTTGCGCGCGGCCTCGCGGAGGACAGTCTTGCGGGCGCGGAACTCGTCGGATTCGGTCATCGGTGTCGGCCCGCTCGGGGTGCATAAAACGCTACGAATCGCCGCAAAAATACGCACCGTGCGGGGGGCGAGCCGGCTCTAAAATCGGCACCACTAGGAGACGCCGATGATCGCCGCCCGCCCGCCGAACGCCACGAGCTATGGCCGCATGACCATGACCCTGCCGGGGGTGGACCGCAAGCGCACGCCGCAGTCGTACTCGTACCGGGTGAGCTACCGCGCCCCGGACGCCGCCGAGGCCGGGTGCGTCATGACCTGGCAGGTGTCGGGGGGCCGCACGCCGTACCAGGTCGCCCTCGAGCGCCTCGACTCCGGGCGGCTCAAGTGGCATTGTAGCTGCGCGGACATGGTCTACCGCGGTGAGGACGACCCGAAGCACCACTGCAAGCACGTCAAAGGGCTACGGGCGATTCTGCCGCCGGGAGCCTGAACGCCTTTCTCTCCGGTCCCCTCCCCCCTTGAGGGGGAGGGCTAGGGTGGGGGGGGCCGGCCCAGTATAGATGAGTCTGAACCGCTCCAACACCGCTTGTTCTCGGCCGGCCACCCCCCCACCCTAGCCCTCCCCCTCGAGGGGGGAGGGGACCGGAGGGGCCGGGAACCAGTCCTGAAGCGCCGTCACCGTGAACGGCTTCTCCCTGAGCGCCCGGCACGCCGCCACGGCCGCTTCGGCGGCGGCGGCGGTGGTAATCAGGGTGACGCGGTGCTTGACCGCCTCGGTGCGGATCGTCTGCTCGTCGGACTTCGAGCCTCTCCCTGAGGGGGTGTTGACGATCATCGCCACCTCGTTGTTCTTCATCTTGTCGAGCAGGTTCGGCCGGCCCTCCTGAATCTTCGGGATCACCTCGACCGGCACGCCGTGCTTTTGCAACAGCGAGCCGGTGCCCGCGGTGGCGATCAGTTTGTAGCCCATCTCGGCGAACTGCCGCGCCACGGGGACGATTTGCAGCTTATCGACCCCCGCGACCGAGATGAAGATCGTGCCGGACTTCGGCAGCGGCGCGCTCGCGGCCAACTGACTTTTCGCAAAGGCCATCGGCAGGCTCGCGTCCATGCCCATCACCTCGCCCGTCGATTTCATCTCCGGGCCGAGCTGCACCACGCTCCCTGGGAACTTGTTGAACGGGAACACACTCTCTTTGATCGAGAAGTGCTTGGGCGCCGGCCGGTCGAACACGCCCAACTCGTCGAGTGTCTTGCCCACCATCACCAGCGCCGCCAAGCGGGCCAACTGCACGCCGGTGGCCTTCGAGACGAACGGCACCGTCCGGGACGCGCGGGGGTTCGCTTCGAGGATGTACACCTTCGGCGTCTCGCCGGGCAAGAGGCCCGTGACGGCGAACTGGATGTTCATCAGCCCGCGCACTTGTAGCCGCTCCGCGAGACGCCGCGTCTGCTCCTCGATCTCGCGCACGACGCCTTCGGGCAGGCTGTAGGGCGGCAGCACGCTCGCCGAGTCGCCGGAGTGGATGCCGGCCTGCTCGATGTGCTGCATGACGCCGCCGATCACCGTGCGCGTGCCGTCGGAGATGCAATCGACATCGACCTCGGTGGCGTTCTCTAAGAATCGGTCGAACAGGATCGGCTTCCCTGGGGACGCCTCGGCGGCGCGGCTGATGTACTGCGCCAGCCCCTCGGCGTCGAAGACGATCTCCATCGCCCGCCCGCCGAGCACAAAGCTCGGGCGCAAGAGCATCGGGTAGCCGATGCCAGGCGCGATGGCCAGCGCCCCTTGCAGGTTGGTGGCGATGCCGTTGGGCGGCTGGGCGAGGTTCAACTCGGTCGCCACCTCGCTGAAGCGCTTGCGGTCCTCGGCGGTGTCGATGCTCTCGACCGAGGTGCCGATGATCGTCACGCCCTGGTTTTCCAGCGCGCGGGCCAGGTTCAGCGGCGTCTGCCCACCGAACTGCACGATCACCCCGGCGGGCCTCATGCGGTCGTGGATATTCAAGACATCCTCGACGGTCAGCGGCTCGAAGAACAGGTGGTCCGAAGTGTCGTAGTCCGTCGAAACCGTCTCGGGGTTCGAGTTGACCATGATGACTTCGTAGCCGGCCCCGCGCAGCGCCACCGCCGCTTGCACGCAGCAGTAGTCGAACTCGATCCCCTGGCCGATGCGGTTCGGCCCGCCGCCGAGCACCATGATGCGCGGCCTGTCGGTGAACGGGCGCAGCTCGTCTTCGGGCGGCGTCGGCACGCCGCTGACAGTCGTACTCGACTCGTAGGTGCTGTAGTAGTAGGGCGTGACCGCCTCGAACTCGGCGGCGCAGGTATCCACCGACTTGAACACCGCCGCCACGCCGAGTTCCTTGCGCCGGCGCCGGACCTCGAACTCGCTGGCGCCGAGAATATTCGCTAGCTGGCGGTCCACGAACCCTGCCTGCTTCGCTTCGAGCATTGCCGCGGCGCTGACGGCGCCCAGCGAGCCGAGGGCGAGCAAGCGGCCTTCGAGTTCGACTAGTTGCAGGATTTCGCGCAGGAACCACGGGTCGATCTTCGAGCGGGCATGGACCTGCTCAACGGTGAGGCCGTGCTTGAACGCATAGCGCACGTGCCAAATCCGCTCGGGGTTGGGCGTGGTGAGCTTGCGCAGCACCTCCTCGACCGTGGGCGCATCCGGCCGGCCCCAGCGGTCCTCGCGGTCGTTGCCGAGGCCGAAGCGGTTGACCTCCAGCCCGCGCAGGGCTTTCTGCAAAGCTTCCTTGAAGGTGCGGCCGATCGCCATCGTCTCGCCGACCGACTTCATCTGCGTGGTGAGGGTGGTGTCGGCGCCGGGGAACTTCTCGAAGTTGAAGCGCGGCACCTTCACCACGACGTAATCGATGGTCGGCTCGAAGCTCGCCGGCGTGCTGCGCGTGATGTCGTTCTGCAACTCGTCGAGCGTGTACCCCACGGCTAGTTTCGCCGCGATTTTGGCGATGGGAAACCCCGTCGCCTTGCTAGCCAGGGCACTCGACCGGCTCACGCGCGGGTTCATCTCGATGGCGATCATCCGCCCCGTACTCGGTTCGACGGCGAACTGGATGTTCGACCCGCCGGTCTCCACGCCGATCTCGCGGATGATCGCCTTGGCCGCGTCCCGCATCCGCTGGTACTCGCGGTCGCTCAGCGTTTGCGCGGGCGCCACGGTGATACTGTCGCCGGTGTGCACGCCCATCGGGTCGAGGTTTTCGATCGAGCAAATGATGATGACGTTGTCGGCCTTGTCGCGCACGACTTCGAGTTCGTACTCCTTCCAGCCGATCACCGATTCCTCG
>CAXTPM010000257.1:6586-7217 GCA_964245865.1 uncultured Fimbriiglobus sp.
AGCACCTCGCCGACCGGGCTGAGTTCCAACCCCAGGCTAATGAGCGAGCGGAACTCTTCGCGGTTATAAGCGATGCCGCCGCCCGAGCCGCCCATGGTGAAGCTCGGCCGCAGCACGCACGGCAGGCCGAGGCTCTCGACCGCCGCGTCGGCCTCGGCGAGGTTGCGCACCACCGCCGACTTCGGCACATCGACGCCGATTTTGATCATCGCGTCCTTGAACTTCTGCCGGTCCTCCGCCTTGTCGATCACGACCGCGTTCGCCCCGATCATCTCGACGCCGTACTTGGCGAGCACGCCGTGCTTGTCGAGCGCCATCGCGGTGTTCAAGCCGGTCTGGCCCCCCAGAGTGGGCAACAGCGCGTCGGGGCGCTCCTTGGCGATGATCTCCTCGACCACCTGCCAGGTGATCGGCTCGATGTAGGTGCGATCCGCCGTCTCGGGGTCGGTCATGATCGTGGCGGGGTTCGAGTTCACGAGCACGACCTCGTAGCCCTCTTCGCGGAGGGCTTTGCAGGCCTGCGTGCCGGAGTAGTCGAACTCGGCAGCCTGGCCGATGAGGATCGGCCCGGAGCCGATGAGCAGGATTTTCTTGAGGTCCGGGCGCTTGGGCATGGCTGGTTTGGCTTGCG
>CAXTPM010000258.1:0-7198 GCA_964245865.1 uncultured Fimbriiglobus sp.
ACCACGCGCACGCTGCCGTACACCGACTTCGAGCGGCTGGTCGAGGCGGGCGAACTCAAGAGCTTCACCCTGATCGGCCGCGAGCGCGCCAAGGGCGAGGTGCGCGACCCCGAGAGCGAGTTGGCCGCTCGGCTCAAGCTCGCGCGCGGGTCGTTCGAGGTCAACATGCCCTACACCGACAACCAGGACTCCTTGATCCAGGCGGTGAAGGCCAAGGACGCCGAGGCGCGCAAGCGCACCGGCGACTCCGCGCCGGAGGTAGTCATTTCCAAAGAAGACGACCCGCTGCCGGTGTTCGGGCCGATGCTCGTGAGCCTGCTGATGCTCGTCGGGTTCACGGCGTTCTTCGTGTTCTACATCCTCCCGAAGCTGCGCGACGGCGGGGGGGGCGGGTTCCTGAACAGCTACGTGCGTAGCCCGGCGAAGCGCTACGAGAAGACGCGCGCCCGCATCGCGTTCGACGATGTCGCGGGCATGGAGGGGGCCAAGCGCGAACTCCAGGAGATCGTGGACTTCCTGCGCAACCCCGACAAGTTCGCACGCCTCGGGGCGCAGGTGCCCAAGGGCGTGCTCTTGGTCGGCCCCCCCGGCACCGGCAAAACGCTGCTCGCCAAAGCCGTCGCGGGGGAGGCGAACGTGCCGTTCTTCTCGATCAACGGCAGCGAGTTCATCCAGATGTTCGTCGGCGTCGGGGCGAGCCGGGTGCGCGACCTGTTCAAGACCGCCAAGGACGCCGCGCCGTGCGTGATTTTCATCGACGAGATCGACGCCGTGGGGCGCATGCGCGGCGCGGGGGTGGGGGGCGGCTCGGACGAGCGCGAGCAGACGCTGAACCAAATTCTCTCGGAGATGGACGGCTTCCAGGCGTCCGAAACGGTGATCGTGCTCGCCGCGACCAACCGGCCCGACGTGCTCGACGCGGCCTTGCTCCGGCCCGGCCGGTTCGACCGGCACGTCACCGTCGATAAGCCAACCTGGCAGGGCCGGCTGGCGATCCTGAAAGTGCACACTCGCAACAAGCCGCTGGCCGACTCGCTCGACCTGGAGCGCGTGGCGCGCGGCATGATCGGCATGAGCGGGGCCGACCTGCGCAACTTGTGCAACGAGGCAGCACTCGTAGCCACGCGCGAGGGGAAGAACGTCATCGAGCAATCCGACTTCGACACCGCCGGGGACCGCGTTCGCCTCGGCGCGAAGCGGGATGATCTGTTCAGCGACGACGAGAAGCGCCGCACCGCCTACCACGAGGCGGGGCACGCGCTGTGCGCCTGGCTCGAACCGAAGGCCGACCCGCTGGTGCGCGTCAGCATCATCCCCCGCGAGCGCACCGGCGGCGTCACCATCTTCGAGGCCAATGAGGACCGCGTCGATATCTCGCTCTCCGAACTCACCGCGCGCCTGGTCGTAGCGATGGGCGGGCGCGCGGCCGACAAGCTGGTGTACGGCGAGCCGATGTCGGGCGCGATCGGCGACTTGAAGCAGGCGACGCGCATTGCCCGCGCGATGGTCACGCAGTTCGGCATGAGCGACCGCCTGGGGCCGGTGCATTACCGCGCCGGCGAGGAGCACATTTTCCTCGGCAAAGAGATCGCCGAGAGCCGCGATTTCTCGGAGGGGACCGCGCGCATCATCGACGAGGAGATTCAGCGAATCCTCTCGGAAGCCGAGTCGCGCGCCACGTCACTGATCCAGAAGAATCGGGCGGACCTGGAACTTATCACCAACGCGCTGATCGCCAACGAGGAACTCGACCGCGAGGCGGTGAGCAAGCTGCTCCGCAAGACCCCCGTGAGCGACTCGGAGAACCCCGAGACGGGCGAGCCGAAGGCGGTCATGGAGGCGACCCCGGCGGTGGGCAACCAGTCGGGCAACCTCGGCTTCGCCGGGGCTTGAGCCGAGTGGCCGCGCCGGGCGATGTCGAGTGGGGCTTGCTCCGCGCGATTGAAGCGGACTTCGACGCCGACTTGCCGCGGCTGGTGTACGCCGACTGGCTGGAGGAGCGCGGCGGCGACGGGGACGGCATGCGGGCGCGGTTCATCCGCTGGCAGTGCGAGCGGGCGCGGAAGGGTTTAAGCGCGGAGCCGGGCGAGTTCGCGGAGTACGGGCCGGCGGTCTACCCGAGGATGCGGGGGAACTTGCCGCGCGAGCCGCTGGTACGCGGCTTCCCCCACCCGGAGCGGTGGGCGGGGCGGCGTTTCTCCAACTACGTCGCGGCGTTCCGGGCTGCCGCACCGCTACCACCGGCCTTGCAACTCGTTGGCGACTCGATCACTATCGCGCCGGCTCTGGCGATGCCGGACTTGGCGGCGGTTCGCTCCCTGACGTTGGGCACCGTGGAGCGCACGATGGCCGAGGTGTTCGCGGCCTGCTCGCACCTGACCGGCCTGGCGCACTTCGGCTGGGCCGGGCGGGTTGAGGGCGCCGACGCGGCGGCGGTGCTGGCGGAATCGGCCAACTTCCGCCGGCTGTCCGGGCTGTCGCTGCGCTACGCCAACGAACTATCACGGGACCAACTCGCGGAGTTTGTGCGGGCGCCGGCGGGGCTGAGCGACCTGTGTTTCGTGCGGCAGCACCATCACCACAGCGACCGCCGTATCGTCCCCGACGAGTGGTTCGGCGCGCTCGCAGCACCGATGCCCACCCTCCACACGCTCGCGCTCGACAAGTGCCTCGACGACCCGATTGCCGCTCTCGACCCGGCAACCGGACTCGCCGGCCTGAAGGAACTGGCGGTGCGGAACATGCAGTTCGGTGACGCCGAGGTCGCGCGGCTGCTGCGGACCCCGCACTTCCAGAACGTGCGGCGGCTCGAGGTGTCGTGCTACAACGAAAAAACCTGGCCCGCGACCTGGCGCCTCACCGACGCCGGCGCGCGGCTTATCCTGGCCGACCCCCGGCCGTGGGAGGCGGTGAACCTCGCGGGTAGCGCGGTGTCGGCGCGGCTGCTGGCCGAGATCGCGGAGCGGTGCGGGACGTAGTCCGTTCGCTACGACTTCGCCCAATCTTCACGCCCATTCTGCCCGGCGTTCCGTAGTCGTAATCCCCGCCCCAACCCCCGCCGGGAGACGCTATGAATCACTCGACTTTCGACCGCCGCACGTTCCTCGCCGCCGCCGCCGGTGGCCTCGCCGCGACCGCGCTCGCCCCGCACTCCGCCGCGGCGAAGGCCGCGCCGGAGCGCAAGCGCTCCTTGCGAATCGCGCACCTCACCGACACGCACATCATGCCGGAGATGCGCGCCGGCGAGGGCGTCTCGGCGTGCCTGAAGCATGTGAACGGCCTCGCGGATAAGCCGTCGCTCATCCTCACCGGCGGGGACCACGTGTTCGACGCCTTCGAGCAGACGCGCGAGCGGACCCAACTCCAGTACTCGTTGTTCAAGAAAACCCTCGCGGCCGAGAACGGCATCCCGACCAAGGCGTGCATCGGCAACCACGACATTTGGGGCTGGAACAAGAGCCGCTCCAAGGCCACCGGCGGCGAACCCGACTACGGCAAGAAGTGGGCGACCGAGGCACTCGCCCTGCCGGGGCGGTACTACGCCTTCACGCAGGCCGGGTGGAAGTTCATCGCCCTGGATAGCGTACAGCCCGGCGAGACGGAGCGCGGCTACTCGGCGTACCTCGACGAGGAACAGTTGGCGTGGCTGAAGGCCGAACTGGCCGCGACGCCCAAAGAGGTGCCGGTGCTGGTGTGGTCGCACGTGCCGGTCGTCTCGGCGATGCCGATGCTCGCGCGGCGCGGCAAGCCGACCGGCGAAGTCGGCGTGAGCGCGGGGCTGTGCCACACCGACGCGGGCGCGCTGGTGGAGCTGTTCGCCGCGCACCCCAACGTGAAAGTCTGCCTGAGCGGGCACCTGCACGTGGTCGATCACGTCGAAATCAAGGGCGTGCACTACCACTGCGCCGGGGCAGTGTCGGGCAACTGGTGGCGCGGCAAGCACCAGGGCTTCCCCGAGGGCTACGCGGTGGTGGACCTCTACGACGACGGCTCGCACGCGCTGGAGTACGTCGCCTACGGCTGGAAGGCGGGGGCGAAGGGGTCGGAGTAGGCGCCTACTTCCCCGGCCCGTCCTTCAGCAGTTTCTCGACCGCCGCGACGGCCGACTCGGGGTCGCGGTAGTCGAAGCTGCCGATCACCCTGCCGTCTTTGCCAATCAGGATCGTCGTCGGGAAGCTCTGCACGCCGTACTGGGCCACGGCGTTCGTGTTGCCGGGGCCGTGGCGGTCGGCGCCCGAGACGAGCGCCTGGGGGAAGGTCAGCTTGCGCTTGCCCCAGCCGGGCGCGAGGTCGGCGAGCTTGGCCCCGAACTTCGCGGCGGTGTCGATCTCGCCGTCGCCATCGACGTGCACGCCGATGACGGCCACTCTGCCCTTGAACTTCTCGTGGATGTCCATCAGCGCGGGCATCGCGGCGACGCACGGGCCGCACCAGTAGCCCCAGAAATCGACGATGACGTGCTGGCCCCGGTAGTCGGCGAGGTTGACGCTGCCGTTCACCGTGTCGGTGACGCCCGCAAACTCCGGGGCGGGCTTGGCGGCGAGGAGCGCTTTGGCACTCGCGGCCAGTTCGACCTCCGGGGCGGTGAATGGCCCGTCGCCCTCGGGGACGGCGAGCTTGACGGTTTTGCTCACGACCGAGCCGGAGTAGATTTGCAGTTCGTACTCGCCGGCCGGGCAGATCACTTGCAGAATATTGCCGCCGAAGGGGACGGCGTACATCACGCGCTTGCCGCCGAGCAGCAGGTACGAGTTGGTGTCGCGCAGGCTCCCGCCGGACGCCAAAAGTGCGGGGCACTTCAGCGGCACAGTCACCACGCGCGCGGGCCTCACCACGACCTCGACCGGGCCGCGCGCGAGCGCGGCGGGGCTGGGGAAGGCGACGCCCATGCGGTTGCCGGCGCGGTCGAGCGCGATGACCGCGTGGGAGAACACCTCGGCCGACCCCTCGGCCGAGCCGTCGGCCTCGGTCGTCGCGGCTGGCACCTCCTTGTGCACGAAGGCGCCCTTCGGCAGAACCGCGCCCGCCGGCAACTCGGGCTGGGGGACGTTCATGACGTGGCCGAACAGCCCGATGCCGCCGACCGACTTGCCGTCGGGGTCCACGGCCCGCACTCGCACCGTCTTGGGCACCTCGTCGAGTTCGCTGCGGGCGAACTTCATCCGCATGACGGTTTTGCCCGCCGCGTCGAGCCTCGCCGGGCGCGTCGGCTTCACCGTGTCGCAGTCGAGGGTGACGCTCAGCGAGTCGGCATCGAGTGCGAACACGCCGGGGAGCGTGCAGGCGGGGACCACATACGGCGCGCCGAGCGGCCGCAGGTCAAGTGACTCCAACTTGAGATCGACGTGGGTTGGGTGCGCGGGGTCGAACACGAGTTGGCCCGTGAGCGGCTTCGGCCCGCCGAGGAATTGCGTCAGCTCGAAGCGGCCGTTCGACAGCTTGGCGACCATCGGCCCGGCGTTGCCGGTGTCGTCCTGGCCCTTCGGGCCGCGCACGATCGACTCGAAGAACCAGTTGCCCACGTACGCCGGGGCCACGCGCGGGGGCGGGGCGGGTTCGGGCGCCGGCGGGCCGGGGAGTAGGGCGGCGAGCAGCAGGCGGGCGAACATCGGCAGTCCCTCGCGAGTGGGTGCCGCCGATTGTCCGGCGGGGCCGCGCCGGAATCAAGTCGAGTCGCCCCGCTCCGCGTAGCTCGCGTAGATCGGGTCGCCGGTGAGCCACGGCTTAAACTGGTCCCAGTAGTGCAGCAACTTCACCGCGAAGTTCGGCTCCTGGTGCAAGCTCGTCGCCGCCCAGTTGTCGCCGTCGCGGCGAATCTCGGCCACGCCCGCGCAGCAGTTCCACGCCGCGCCGACCACGGGGTGCGTGTAGTCGTAGCCGATGGCCCGGAAGTAGCGCGACAATAGTGCCTGGTCCCGGCCGGGGGTGAGGTACGTCTTGGGGTCTTCGCGCAAACTCAGGTCCGACTCCCACAAGGGCGCGGCGGCATTCTGCACCGCGAGGATGGCTTCCAGGTCGTAAAAGCTCGGGTCGCCGACCAGTTGCACGCCACTGTTCAGGAACGTCGGCGGGTGCGTGCGCGGGTCGCCCGGCACGTACTGGTGGTTGGTGCCGACCCACGGCTTGTCGCGGCGGCAGGCCCAGACCTCGCGCAAGTCGCCGAGAATATAGGTGTCGGCGTCGATGAAGAGGAACGGCTCGGTCAGCCCGGCCAGGGTCGGCAGCTTGAAGCGCAGGTTAAAGTGCGGGTGCCGCACGTCGGCCGGGGTGCCGGGGCGGGCTTCGATGTCAATTGCGGCCCGGTGCTCGGGCGCGATTGTGGGCTTGTGGTCTTCGTAGAAGACCGTCACACTTCCCGCGCCGGCGGCAATCACTGAATCCAGGAACATGTAGCACATCCGCCGGTTGCACTCCTCCGGCGGGTAATTCATAATGGTGACAACCCGCACGCGCTCGTCGGCCACGCTCTCGACCCTCGGAGTGAACCCGGCCCTGCCGGGTTCATATTAGGGGCGCGGCCGTGAAGTTCCTGTGTGGTCTCGCCCCGCCCGCGGCGCGCGCCCCTACAATGCGGGCTTAGCCCGCCCCCGCCCCGCGACGAGTCCCGCTCCCGATGGCCAGCCTGCTCCAGATCACCGGCGCCCACAAGAGCTACGGCGACCAAATCTTGCTCGACGGCGCCGAAGCCACGATCAGCGACAACACCAAAGTCGGCTTCGTCGGCCGCAACGGCGCGGGCAAGTCAACTCTCTTACGCATTCTCCTGGGGGAAGAAGAACTCGACGCCGGGGAGGTCATCCGCCACCCCAGCTTGCGATTGGGCTACCTGCGCCAGCACGACCCGTTCCTCCCCGGCGAGACCGCGCTCGAGTTCCTGATGCGCGACTCGAACCAGCCCGACTGGAAGTGCGGGCAAGTCGCCGGGCAGTTCGAGCTGAAAGGCGGCATCCTCGAAGGGCCGATCTCGACCCTTTCGGGCGGCTGGCAGACGCGCGTCAAGCTCGCCGCCCTGCTGCTGCACGAGCCGAACTTGCTGATGCTCGACGAGCCGACGAACTTCCTCGACTTGCGCACGCAAATCCTGCTGGAGCACTTCCTGCAGGGGTTCCGCGCCGCGTGCCTGATCGTGAGCCACGACCGCGCCTTTCTGGGGTCCACCTGCACGCACACGCTCGACCTGTCGCGCGGCAAGCTGACG
>CAXTPM010000259.1:0-1297 GCA_964245865.1 uncultured Fimbriiglobus sp.
AGGGCAGCGCGTCGGCTTGAACCGATCAACCGCTATTGTGCAGCGACTCTAATGTGCCGCCGCCGCAACTCCCAGCCGACCCGTTCGGATGAGCGGAGCCAATCGACGACCGCCGGCAGGCCGACCTCCCGGAGCGCCGCCCCAGCCGCCGCCCGCCAGTTGCTGGGCGCTGGGCTGACATGCAGTTCCCACTTGGCCTCGTGCCAGCCGCTCTTGGCCATGGAGTTCGACAAGATGTAGCCTCGCTGCTCCGGGCGGTACTCGGCAACCATGAGGGTGTACGGCAGGGCATCCCGCACCACCCGCTGGAAGGCCGCCACCGGGTGAGTCACTCCGTCTGTGAACCAGAGTGATAGGTCGGCGACGCGCGGGGCATCTCCCAACCCGGCGGTGATGGCTTCTGCCCCGAGTGGCCACGACAGCCCTTTCCGCAGCTTCGACTTGTACCGGGTCGGGATCATCGAACCGCCCCCACCTCCTGCCGCCGAACTTGTAATTAGCTTGCGCGCCGGGGCACGCAACCTTGCGCCCACTCTAGCCGGCCGCGCGGCGGGCGGCAAGCACTAAAACCACGGCCCGCACCGGGTTGCGGCAACCCGCCCGCGCCTGGCCTCCGCCGGCCCGCGCAACCTATCCCGTAAACCGAGCTTGCGCCGCCCCGAAAGTCTTACCCCGCCCCCGGCGGGTTCAGCAGCCGGTCGAGCGGACTCGTCACGCCGCGACCGCCTTTGTTTAGTACGTGAGTGTAGATCATCGTCGTACTCACGTCGTCGTGGCCCAGCAGTTCCTGCACCGTGCGGATGTCGTGCCCGTCCTCCAAGAGGTGCGTGGCGAACGAATGCCGGAAACTGTGGCTGGTGGCGCGCTTCGTGAGGCCGGCGCGCCTGACCGCCTCGGTAATCGCCCGCGACACCGACGCCTCGTGCAGGTGGTGCCGCCGCCGGGGGGCCGACGGGTCGCGCGGGTCGGCCGAGAGCGCCGCCGACCCGAACACGTACTGCCAGCGCCACTCCCTCGCCGCCGAGGGGAACTTGGATGCCAGGGCGCCCGGCAGGTACACCGCCCCGGCCCCGGCCGCGAGGTCCGACTCGTGCCGCGCCCGCGCGGCCGCGAGGTGCTCGGCCAGCGCCGGGCGGGCCGCGCCGGGCAGCACCGTCCGGCGGTCCTTACGGCCCTTGCCGTCGCGGATCGCCACCTCGCCCCGCTCGAAGTCGATGTCCTTGACCCGCAGCCGCAGGCACTCCAGCAGCCGCAGCCCGCCGCCGTACTGGAGCAGCACCACGAGGCGGTACGGCCC
>CAXTPM010000259.1:1307-7172 GCA_964245865.1 uncultured Fimbriiglobus sp.
CCTCGTCGCGCGACAGCACCACCGGGAGCCGCCGGGGCCGCACGGCCCGCACCGCGTTGCCCACCGCCGCCGGCTCGACCCCCAGCACGTGGCGGTAGAGGAACAGCAGCGCGCTGAACGCCTGGTTCTGCGTCGAGGGGCCGACGCCGCGCTCGACCGCGAGGTGCGTCAGGAACGCCCCGATCTCCTCGGCGCCCATCTCGGCGGGGTGGCGCTTGCCGTGGAACACGATGAACCGCCGGCACCAGTCGTGGTAGGCCTCCTCGGTGCGGATCGAGTAGTGCCGCACCCGGCACGCCTCGCGCAGGCGGTCGAGCAACTTCGGCGGCGCGGCAGGCGGGTCGGCGTCGGGGGGTGCCATCAACCGAGTTTAGGCGCCCGGCCGCGCCGACGCAAGAGTCCGCGCCGACGCGCGCCCCTACCCCCGCCCCGCCCCCGCGCGGTGGGGTTTGCGCCGCTCGTACTGGCCCAGTCGCTCGCCGTACCCCTCCGCCTGCTCGGGCGGCGCGATCTTCTGGGCTTTGGTCTGCCAGCGCACCGCGTCGTCGAACTCGCCGCACTCCGCATACGCCGCGGCGAGGGTGTCGAGGTAGCTGGCTTCTTGGAACTCGGTCAGCTCGCAGGCGCGGGTGGCGCACTCCTTGGCCTGCTTGCCGTTCCGCACGTCCGGGTCGGGCGCGGTCGCCCACAGCCAGCCGAGTTGGTTGAACGTGGCGGGGTTGCGCGGGTCGCACTTCAGGGCGTCGAGGTGGTCCTGCACCGCCCGGCCGTAGTCCCCTTTTTGGTAGTACACCCCCGCGCGCCAGTTGCGCGGCGCGGGCTGGTCGGGACTCAACTGGATGGCGCGCGTGAAGTCCGCCAGCGCCTCGTCGTACCTGCCCAACCGGCGGTAGGCGAGTCCCCGGAGGGTGAGCGCCCGCGCGTCGGCCGGGTCGCGCTCGAGTGCCTTGGTGCAGTCGGCGACCGCGCCCTCGACCTGGCCCAAGTCGAAGCGCACCGTGGCCCGCGCGAGTGTCGTTAGCGGCGAGTCGGCCTCGCGCTCCAAGGCGAGGGACAAGTCGGCTTCGGCGGCGGAGAGGTCGCCGGCGCCCCGGTGGGCCATGCCCCGCAGCCGGTACGCCGCGACAAGCGACGGGTCCAGGGCCAAGGCCGCGTCGCAGTCGGCCACGGCCTGCGCGTAGTCCTCGCAGTCGAGTTGCAGGCTGGCGCGGCGGCGCAGGACATCGGCCTTGAACGGCGCCTCGGTCGCCGCGTCGAAGGCTTTGGCGTAGTCGGCCAGCGCGGCGCCGGTCGAACCCTGCGCGGCGAAGCAGTCGCCGCGCAGCGCCAGCACCGCCGCGTTGCCGGGGTCGTGGGCTAAGAGCTTGCCGCAGTCGGCGACCGCGAGGTCGTAGGCGTGCTGGCGGAACAAGAGTTCGGCGCGCTCGGCGTACAGCCCCGCCTCGCGCGGGTTCAGCCGCACCGCCCGGTCGAGATCGTTCAAGGCGTCCGAGCGCTGCCCCAGCGAGGTGTACGCACGCGCGCGGGCGCGGTAGCCCGCCGCCACGTCGGGGCGCAGTTCGATCGCGCGGCTGAAGCTTTCCAGCGCGGCGCGGAAGTCGGCGCGGTCGAGGCTACTCTGGCCGTCGGCCAGGAGCGCTTGGGCGTCGCGGAGGCGGTCGCGGGACATGCGGACTCCCTTGGCTTCAATTCGGCCGCAACCCCTCGGCTGCGGAACACGGCGTCGCGGAGGCGGTCGCGGGACATGCGGACTCCCACAGCTTCGATTCGGCCGCAACCCCTCGGCTGCGGAACGCCTCGGCCTATTGTAGCGCGCAAACGGCCGCGGCACCGAACCCCGTTGCCAGGGTTCGCACGGAGCGGCCGCGCGCCCTACTTGGAGGGAGCCGCCCCCGCCCCATCCGGTTCGGGCGGCGCGAGCGACGGCACGTAAACCCCAGGCACGCCCAAACTTAGCGCGAGCTTGTTGAACGCCGCGAGTTCCTTGCCCGCCAGCGCGTCGAACTCGCCGGACAGTTTGTCGAGCTCCGCCCGGCACTCGGTCGCCCGCTGCTTCATCGGCCCCGTCGGCGGCGCCACTCCATCGGTGACGCTCGAAAGCAGGAAGCTCAACTGCGAGTAGAGCATCGCCCCGCCCCGGCTGCTGAAGATGTCGTAGACGATCACGGCCTTCGGGTTGTGCAACTTCGCTTCGAGTTTCTCCATCGACTCGACCAGCTTCGCCGCGTCGGCCTTCAGCGGCTTCAGGCGCGGCTCGCGGTCGTACAACTCGCCCAACAGTTTGAGCTGTTTGGCCACCGCCCGCACGCGCAGCACGTTCCGAGTCAGGCGCGTGATGTCGTCGCGCACTTCGAGGGCCAACTTCGTCTGCTCCGAGGCCGGCGGCGCGGCGTCGAGGGCGAACTCGCACCCCAACAACCGCACCACGATTACGGGGTCGGGCTGCTTCAGGCGCGCGTCGGCCCGCACGATGATGGTCGAGCGCTTGACGACATCGCCCACGGTCAGCACCGCCGTGTAGCGCCCCGGCGGCGCGAGCACCGGCGAGCCGGGGTTGCCGGCATCAACTTGGGCCTTCGGGATCACCTCCGCGCCGTCGTAACAAGTATCCCAGACGTGGCGGTTCAGCCCCGGCTTCGCGGCCAACTTCTTGACTTTTTCCGCCGGCTTGTCCCCTTCCTCGTCGTCGTCATCGTCGCCGTCCGACTCGGGTTTCGCGGCGTCGGGCTTGGCCCCCTTTTCCGGCGGCTTGGCCTCGGCGAGACTCACGCGCTTGCCCTGCGAGTCGAGGATTTCGAGGCGCGCCGCCTTCGTCCCGTCGGGCAACTCGAAGGCGATCACCGCCCCGGACTGCGGGTTCGGCATGCGATCCGCGCGGCGGTGACTCGACACCGGGCCGGCGCCGGATTGCACCCGCTCCACGGGGCGGACGCTGTGCAGCGCCACGCGGTTGGTGGCCGGCTTGCCGGCGCGAATCGCCGTCAGGTCGTCCAAAATCCAGATGCTGCGGCCGTGGGTGCCGACCACCAAATCGCCCCGATGCACCTGCAAGTCGGCGACGGGCACGGTCGGCAGGTTGAGTGTGAGCGGGGCGAACGCGCCGCCGTCGTAGCTCAGCACGACGCCGCGATCCGTACCTACATAGAGGAGGTTGGCGCGCTCGGGGTCTTCGCGCACGACGTTCACGGGGCAGTCGGTCGCCAGGCCGTCGCGCAGGCGGGTCCAGGTTTCGCCGCCGTCGGTCGTGCGGTACAGGTACGGCGCGTTGTCGCCCTGGCGGTGGTTGTCGGCCGTGGCGTACACGCACTTTGAGTCGTGCGGGCTGACTTCGATACACTCGAACGTCGCAAAGTCCGGCAACTCGGGCAGTTTGTCGGTCAGGTCGCGCCAGGTCTTGCCGCCGTCGGGGCTAGTGTGCAGGCGCCCGTCGTCGGTCCCGGCCCACAGTTCGCCCGGCTTGTGGGGCGATTCGGCAATGGCGAAGATCGTGCAATATGTCTCGGCGCCGGTGTTGTCGCCGGTGATCGGGCCGCCGCTCCACTGCTGCTTGCGCTTGTCGTCGCGCGTGAGGTCGGGCGAAACCGCGTCCCAGGTGTCGCCGCCGTTAGTGCTCTTGAACAGTTTGTTGCCGGCGTGGTAGACGGTTTTCGGGTCGTGCTTGCTCACGAGAATCGGCGCGGTCCACTGGAAGCGGATCGCGTGCAGGGCGGGGTCGATGCCGCTGGGGTTGGCCTGCGTGACGCTGACATTGCGCACCATGCCGGTACTCCCGTCGAACCGCGTCATGGCGCCGCCGTACTCGCCGGCGTACACGACGGCGGGGTTACTCGGGTCCGAGACGCAGTGCCCCGCCTCGCCGCCGCCGACCTTGTGCCAGTGCGACAGGCTCACCCCGCCCACGTCAGTCCGGCTCGGCCCGCAGGCGCTCCCCAAGTCTTGCATGCAGCCCATGACGCGGTACGGCCGGCTCTCGTCGGCATGCACGTGGTAGAACTGGCTGATTGGCAGCGGCGGCGCGACCCACGTCTTGCCGCCGTCGGAGCTCAGATCGACGCCGCCGTCGTTGCCGTTGATGACGCGGTTCGGACTCGTCGGGTCAATCCACACGTCGTGATGGTCGCCGTGGTGCGGCCCTTTGACTTTGGCGAACGTCCTGCCGCCGTCGATGCTCTTGAGCAAATCGACCTGCGGGGCGTAGACCACGTCCGGGTTCGTCGGGTGCACCACCAGTGTCGAGTAGTACCACGCGCGCTGGCGCATCGGGCGCGAGTCGTTCACCCGCGCCCAGGTCTTGCCGCCGTCGTCGGAGCGGAACACGCCGCCCTCGTCGGCCTCGATCACGGCGTAGACGCGGCTCGAATCCGAGGGCGCGATCGCCACGCCGACCTTGCCCCACACGCCCGAGGGGAGTCCCGCCGTGCCGGCCTTCAGGCGCGTCCAGTGGTCGCCGCCGTCGCGCGAGACGTGCAGGCCCGACCCCGGCCCGCCGCTGGTGAGGCTCCACGGCGTGCGCCGCGATTGCCAGGTGCCGGCGAACAGGATTCGGGGGTTGGCCGGGTCGAGGGCGATGTCCGACGCGCCGGTGTCGGCGTCCACTTGCAAGACCGCCTTCCAGGTCGCTCCGCCGTCGGTGGTGCGGTAGACGCCGCGCTCGGCGTTGGCCTTGAACGCCTCGCCCAACACCGCCGCGTAGGCGGTGTTGGCGTCCTTCGGGTGCACCACGACGGTGCCGATCTGCCCCGGCTGCTTCCAGACGTGCTTCCAGGTTCCACCCGCGTCGTCGGACTTGTAGATGCCCGCCCCGGCGAGGACGTTGCCGCGAATATTAGCCTCGCCGCTGCCGACGTAGAGCACGTTGGGGTCGCTTGGGGCGACCGCAATACTGCCGGCCGAGGCGGTGACTTCGTGGTCGAAAATCGGCTTCCAGCCGTGCCCGCCGTCGGATGTCTTCCACACGCCGCCCGACGCGGTGGCGATGTAGGCGGTGAGCGGGTCGCCCGGCACCCCGGCCACGCGGCAGACGCGCCCCCCCGCCGCCGGGCCGACGTTGCGGAACTCCAGCCCGCGCCAACTCGGTGGGGTCGCGTCGTCGGCGCGGGCGGTGAGGGGAATCGAGGCGACGACGAGTGTGAGCAGTGCCCGGCCGAGGCGCATCGGGGTGGTTCCGCGTGAGTTGGGGGTGTGCCGGGACAGTTTACCCAACTTCGCGCGCCGGGGCGACTCGATTCGGGCGCGAATCGGGCACGGCCTGTCGAGCGGGGGGCGTCAGCCCTTTGATTCCGGTCCCCCTCTTAGGCCGGCGAGAATCAGGGGCCGACGCCCCCCGCTCGCCTCGACCGGAACGCCCCTGCTCTCATCACTTCCGAGTTGGCCGTCTTCACTCCCCCGCCCACCCCTTGCCGAACGCCTTCTCGGCTTCCGGGCGCAGGAGCTTCGCCCACAGGTCGTAGCCCGCGTCGCTCAGGTGCAGCCGGTCGGCGCGGTACAGTTCGGGGCGCAGCTTGCCCTCGGCACTTAGCATCGCCGGCAGCACGTCCAGGAAGGTGGCCTTCCCGTCGGCCTCGCACGCGGCCTTCACCAGCGCGTTCGCCGATTTCTGCTTCGTCAACAGTGCCGCGCGCAGCCCCGACGGCTTGACGCCGATGACGACCACCGGCACCTCGGGCCTCAGCTTGCGCAGGCGTCGCAGCAGTTCGGCGAAGTCGTCGCGCACCTGCTCGGGAGTCCGGCCGCTAGCGAGGTCGTTGTCGCCGGAGAACAGCACGACGCCGCGCCACTGGCGCTCGCCTACTAGCCTCGGCAGGAAGTGGGCCGCGTCGCGCCACTCCGAGCCGCCGAACCCGGCGTTGAACGCGCTCGCCTTGG
>CAXTPM010000260.1:0-7154 GCA_964245865.1 uncultured Fimbriiglobus sp.
AGACCATGCACCTCACCAGCCACGTTTTGGCCGCCTCCGCCTCCCCCTCATCGACCTCGATCACCACCTCGTCATGCACGAACAGCACCGGCACCACGCTCGGGCACTGGCCGCGCGTCTCCCAGAGCATGCCGAGCGCCATCTTGAGCCCGTCGGCCGCCGCGCCCTGGACGGGGCTGTTCAGCTTCTCCGTGAAACTCGACACCCCCGACCGCCGCCGCTGGTAGGGGGCCGTGCGCGTCTCGACGGCGCTGTCCCCCGTGGCGCCCGCCCGGTCGTGCCAGCGTCTCAGCCCTGGGTAGGCGCGGAAGAACGCCCGGCGGTACTCGGCGGCCTGCTCGACACACATGGCCACGCCGTAGCTCGACTTGGCGTAGGCCGCGAGCGTCCTGGCCCCCGCGCCGAACAAGAGCCCGAAGTTCACCGCCTTGGCGGTCTGCCGGTCGGCTTTGCTCACCTCGGACCTGCCCAGCACCTTCCGGGCGGTGAGCGCGTGCAGGTCGTCCCCCCGCGCGTAGGCGTCCTGCATCGCCTTGTCGCCGGCAACCTTCGCGGCGATGCGCAGCTCGATCTGAGAGTAGTCGGCCTTCACCAGCACCCGGCCCGGCGGCGCGGCGAAGCACTTGCGGTACCTGGCGTCGCGGGGGAGTTGCTGGAGGTTGGGTTCCGCGCAGCTCATCCTCCCGGACATGGTGCCCAGTTGCCGCCACCGGCAGTAGACCCTCCCCCCAGGCCCGGCGTGCTTGAGCCACGACGCGCCATAGGTGCCGACCAGCTTCGACGCCCCACGGTAGTCCCTGAGCACCGCCGCGGCGGGGTGGGCCACGGTGGCGAGCGCGTCGTCGTCGGCGCTGTCGAGCGTGACGCCGACTGTCTCGAACGCGGTTTTGACTTGGATGGGCGAGTCCCAGTTTCTCCCCGCGCTGCCGAACAGCGTTGAGTCGCCGGGGATCATCGCGTCGAGTTCGGCGCGCAGCCGCGTGGCGTCGGCCGTGGCGGCACTGGCGAGCGATTCCCACGCCCCCCGGTCGAATGCCACCCCCGCCCCCGACGCCCACGCCGCGCACGGCAGCGCGGCCATCTCGACCGCCAGGGCCGCATTCAGCCCGGCCTCGACCAGCTTGGGCGTCATGGCCGCGCGCAGCCTCACCGGCAGCCCGGCGTCGTCGGCGGCGTAGTCGAGCATCATTTCCGAAAGTGGGCCCGACCAGTCGGCCCTCTGGACGCTCTTGTCCACGTCGAGGCCGAGGTGCCGCTTGGCCGCGTCCTTGAGGCCGTGCCGGGCGGCGCGGTCCCCGGCCTCGAGGAGCTGGCTGGCGAGCATCGTGTCGAACAGGTGGCCGCGATGCTCAGGGGTGCCGCCGTGGGCGAACCCGAGCCGGGCGAGGAACTGGAGGTCGAACGCCAGGTTGTGCCCGGCCAGGTCCGCCGAGGCGAGCGCCGGCCACAGGGGCGACGGGTCCACCGCGAAGCAGTCCACGAGGAACACCCCCTCGGCCGTTGCTAGGCTGATGAGGCGCAGCCGGTCGAGCCGGGGGTCGAGGCCGGTGGTTTCGGTGTCGAGGCCGACGACTTCGGAAAGCTCCACGGCGCGGATTGCTTCCGTTAGACCGTCGGGGCCGCGCACCACGGTGTAGCCGGGAGCCTGTCTACAAGTCTCGCCCGGCACGCCCTGGCTAGTAGCGTTAGACTCGGGGCCGTTTCCCGCTCTGCGGTCGGTGCATACGTCATACGGGTCATGCAAGTCTTTACCCCCGGCTAGGGGTGCATCGTCGCAAGTGCCTTGTTTAGACGGGTTTGCGTCGCTTGAGCTTGGGGCGTTGGGCGGCGGCTCGGGAGACCTGTATGCGGACCCCTCGCCCTCGTCCTCGGGGTCGTCACCCGACTCGTATGACTCGTATGCCGTATGAACGGGGCGGTAGGCGGGCTTCGCGGCCTGCCCGTTCTTGCCGAGCGGGCGTTCCACCCACACCCCCGCGCCCGAATCGACTAACGCCCGGAGCGCGGCCTCGGCCTCCTGGGCGCTGCGGTACTTTCGCCCCGTCGCCTGCTGCCACTCCCGGACGGTCATCTGCCCCCCGTGCCGCACCGCGGCGCGCTCGGCCGACTCCGCGAGCCGGCGCAACTCGCCCTCGGCGGCCGGCTCGTCGAACGCCGCGTAGACGCGGTCGCTCTCGTCCGCGAACCACTTCGCCAGCTCGACCCCGGCCGCCACCGACTCGACCCCCACCGGCTCACGCGCCCCGCCCTGGGCGTGGGTGACGACGTGGTGCAGGAGCGCGAGCCGGCCCGCGTAGCTCTCGAGCTTGGCCAGCACGCTGGCGCGCTCGCCCGACGCCGCGTAGGTCTTCCAGCCCCACCCGTTGACGAACCGCTCCCAGAGGCCGAGCGCCTCGGGCGTGAGCCCCAGCACCAGCGGGCTCGGCCCCCCCTCGGCGTCGGCTTCGGGCTTGAGCGCGTACAGCGCGCCCAACGAGATCGCGGCAGCGGCCTTGAGTCCCTCAGGGAGGTCGTCCCGCACGTACTCCTTGCGGCTCTTGGGCGGCTCGGCCACCAAGAGCCGGGGCGAGAGGCCGCTGTCCCTCAGCCCCTTGTGCATCTGCGCGGCCCAGACGGCGGGCTGGATGCCCCCGCACACGCTCACGCAGGCGTTGGGGGCGAACACCGTCAGGTGCGAGCCGGTCTTGCGGTCGTAGCTCAGCAGGCCCCCCCGGTGCATCGTCAGCCAGTTCGCCTCGTCCGACCCGCCGGCCGCGCCCTTGTACTTGGTGAACGAGCCGATCCAGCCGGCCAGCTCGTCCCGGTGCAGCAGGAACCCGCGCGGGTTCTCGTGGATCAGGGTGGCGACCTTCTCGATGGTCACGTCCACCGCGAGTACGCGCTTGGCGGTCGGCCTGGGCGGGGCGTCCCCCCGGTCGTCGCCCTTGCCCTTGCGCCCGCCGTGGAGCGACTCCCACTCGGCGACCTCGGCGGCGTAGTCGGCGAACAGCCGCTGCTGGCGCGCCTCCACCGGCCCGACGGCGAAGTCGGCGGCGGGGGACTTCTTGCCCCCCGACTCGGCGATGACGCACGTCCAGATCACGCACGGCTCGGTCCACCCCGGCCCCAGCCCGACCCGGCGGGTCATCCCTACAGCCGACGCCAGCACGCTCAGGAGCGGCAGGGCGGTCAGCGCCGCGTCGCACCTCAGCACCCGCGCCGCCTCGGCGCAGTAGTCGCCCCAGGGGTGGGGCAGCCACTGCGCCGGGAACGGCGTGTACGGCGCTGCCGGGCGGTAGTTCGGGCCGCCGGGCGGCTTGGGCGCGGCCGGCACGCTGCCGCCGGTCGCCGGCCGGGGCCGGCAGCCCAGCCAGGTGCGCGCCAGCTCGACGGCGCCCTCGCCGGCCAGTTCCGCGAGCTTCGGCCAGCCCGTCGCCTTGTTGTCGGTCTGCACCTTGGCGAAGGTGCGGGCCACGGTGCCGACCCGCATGCGCGCCTCGTCGTCGCCGGTGGCGTCGGCGACCGCGTGGGCGAACCGCTCGGCCTCTTCCACCGACCAGCCCGACCGGGCCAGCCCCCCGGCGAGCGCGAGGTAGGCGTCCTGGCGCCTGCCCTTGCCGGGCCAGTGCCGCGCGAGCAGCGACGCGGCGGCCACGCGCGAGACGGCCCTGCGGAGGTCGGCGGCGCGCACGTCGGCCGGCTCGCCGAATCGGTGCCAGACGAGTTCCTCCCCACTGGGGTGCGTGGAGGGCGGCGCGAGGGTCTGCCCACCCGTGGAGCGCAGTTCGGTCAGCATCGCCTTGTCGCCGGAATCGCCGCTGCCCGGCTCGGCGAACGCCTCGCTCGCCTTACGCGGGGCGTCTCCGCACCGGTACCACCAGTGCGAGCGGGGCGCGCCGGCGCGCCCGCTGACCATCGCGGTCTCGGGGAGCAGATGGGGCGCGGCGGCGATCGCCTCGGGGCAGTCGAGGTCCACGTCCACCAGCCCGCCGGACTTCTCCCCCAGCAGCAGCCCGACGTTCATGCCGTAGAAGGGCGTGAGGTCGCCCGAGTCGGCCCTGTGGTTCAGCCAGTCTCGGAGGGCCGGAGACTTCTTGCCCGGCGGGATCGGCACCGCGCCGTAGTTGCGCGCGAGGTAGGCTTCGACGACTTTGTTGCGGTCGGTCACGACTGCCCCTCCTCGTCGCCGACGAGGACGACCGGCAGCACGAAGTCGCCGGCGGCATCGCTCTGGGGGTGCGGCGCGTCGTGGCTACCGGCCGCCTCGCGCCACTCGACTTCGGCGGTGAATGCGGCCAGCAGCGCCGCGAGTTCGGAGTTGCGGCCAGGGTAGAATCGCCAGTCGCGGCGGAGGGGGTTGCCCCCGCCTTGGGTCGGGTTAGAATTGGTCATGTCCGTCTTTCTGCGCGCCCAGCGGGCTTCCTGGCCGGAACCGCTGGGCGCGTCTGTTGGTGTGCGGGTGTATGCGAGTTGTGGTTGCGGCGGATACGTTAGATGCCGGGGCAGTTCGCGGCACGCCAGGCGTCGATGGCCTCGCGCTTGAACCTGACTAATTCGCCCAGCGAGTACCGGCCGGGGATCACGCCCCGAGCTAACCACCTGTCGATGGTGCGGGGCGAGACGCTGAACAGCGCGGCCAAATCCGGTTTTTTGTAGTCGCCGCCGGGGGCTTTCGCGGGCTGCTTCTTGCGGTCGGCGGGGGCGGGGGCGTGACTCATGGCGCGCAGTCTCCTCGGCGGCACGGGGGCCGCTGTGTCTGGGGGTAGGATGGGACTCGTTCGGCGGAATTAGCGGACGGTCGGTTCAGCCTGGGGCTTGCGGGCTACGAGTTGGCCGTCTCGCTTTTCGGCGCGCTCGGCAACCTTGAGAAGACCTCGCAGGACTTCCACGTCCCGCAGAGCCTTGGCGAGTTTGCTGCGCAACTGGCGGGCTGACGGCAGCAGGACGCTCGGGTCTTCGGCAACTTCGGTAGTCATCGCGGCACCTCCTCTCGGATCGATGCTGCGATTAGACCACACGCGAGGGGAAACAGCGGGGAGTGTGGGGGGAGGTGCGGGGGGGCTTCGGTGGAAAATCAGCGGGCGGCGTCGGGTGCCGGTTCGATCCACACTTTGCCGCCGCCGCGCTTGACGGTCGCGGCGATTCCTCCGTCTCGGAAATCGCTGGTGATGTTCTTGGCGAAGTCCTTCATCGTCGTCTTGCCTGCGGTGTAGTCTTCGGGCAAGTGGGCCTCCTCGACGGCCGCGCGCGGCCGGCCCTTGGCGAAGTCCCACAACTCGCGGAGGAGCCGGTACCGGTCGGGGGACAAGTCGTGAACCTCGAACCCGCCGAGGTGGAAGCCAAACGGCTCGAACGGCCCATCGGCTTTGGTATCGTCCGCGCCGCCGGGGCTTGTGGCTGCGGGGTGTTCAGCTACGGGCGATGGAGCGTCGGGTTGCGGCGTGGGAGGCGGCCATCGGCCATCGTCGGCCAGGAGGGCCAGAGCGACGCGCACGGGACTAGGGCGTGGCGACCGCCGCTCTTCCGCTAAAACTCGCCGGGCGGCGGATGCGTCGGCCCCGGCCTTCGCCGAGACCCGCGCCGCCCACTTGGCGAGTTTCACGGCATGGCGGTCAAATACCTGACGCTGCCAATACTCGCACTCGGCTATCGCTTCGGCCGGCGCCGGGGCGTGCAACTCGCCGAGTGCCATCTTGATAGCGAACTCGGCCTCGGCTACCTCGGCGTGGGAGAGGGAATATGCATCGACAGACCCACCCGTGCCCGCGGCCGAGGTGGGCAGCGTCCCGCCAGGCTCGGCCGTCGGGTCGGGGCGAACGCGCCTAATCCCGCGACACTCGGTTCGTTGGGCGATCGCGATTAGTAGCCGTACCACGTCAAGGCTAGCGGAGTCGTTCGCCGGCAAGGGCGTGATGCGGCCCTCTTCCTGGTAGTAGATTTCCCAGCCCAGTTCTTCTTGCCTCGCCAGCAGGTCGGGGAGAACCCCGGCTGTGGCGATGTGCTCGCCGATGAGCTTCATGCTGTCTGGCGCGGCGCCCGACGCGAGGGCGAGCCAGTCGGAGCCGCGCGAGATGAGTCGGAGATGCTCAATCTCGGCCGTGGTGATCGATTGACGAATTATGGATTCGGCCATCGGGCATCCTCAAGTGCGGTGCGGCGGCGCCGGCCGGGGTCCACGCTGCTTGAGGTCAGCGGTCCTCCGGCCGGCGCGAGCGGGTAATTACTCCGCTCTTGCCAACGGTAAGCTTGTGCACTAATCGGCCGGGCTTGTCAACGGCAGTCCGCGTCGGCCAGCCAGCGCACCGACCGGCAGCCCGATCAACTGGAACGCACCGCATGAGCGCCGGCCCGGCGCATCGTCACGGCCCGAGGTGGGACCACAGGCGGTACTCGCGGGACACCTTGCCGGCGAGGCGCTTGGCCCAATCGATGTGGTTGGCGGGGTCGATGACCGGCGGGGGCGGGGCGGCCGGACGGGGCTTGGCGGGAGTTGAACCTGCAACCGTTGCAGGTTGAGGCTCGGGGTCGGTGTCCCCGAAGTACGGCAGGCAGGGCGTGTGCCAGCGGGGCGGCGGTGCTCGCGTCGAGCTTGCCGTCGCGCATGGCGGGCACAAGTTCGGGAGCCTGTTTCGCCACTTTCGTGGCCCTTTTCAGCGTCTCACGGCCGATGCCGGCCTTCGCTGCGGCGTCGGCCTGAGTTGCCAAAGGCTCACGTGAGCCTTTGGCAACTCAGGCTCATCAGAGCCTCGGTGGGCGCGCCCTGACGGAACTGATGGGGGTGCGGCGCGCGGCCGCTGGGACGGTCGGGGCTACTGGAGTACATCGCACTAGCGCCGGCCCGCCAGCACTCTGCGGGGGCCGGTCACGGGCGGTCGAGCACCTCGCGCACCTTGGCCGCCAGGGCGAGCGGGGTGAACGGCTTCTGGAGGAAGTCCGCCCCGTCGCGGAGCACCCCGCGCCGGAGGACCGCGTCGTCGGTGTACCCGGACATGTACAGCACTTTCAGCCCCGGCCGAGCGGCTGTCAGCCGCTCGGCCGCCTCCCGCCCGCCCACGCCCGGCATGACGACATCGGTGACCAGGAGGTCGATCGGCCCGCCGTGCGCGGCCGCCACCCGGACGGCCTGGTCGCCATCGGCCGCTTCCAGTACGGCGTACCCGCAGCCGGCGAGGATC
>CAXTPM010000261.1:0-7146 GCA_964245865.1 uncultured Fimbriiglobus sp.
CCTGGAGAACACGCTTGATGTGGTTTCGGTGCTCCGGCCCGACGGCACGGTCGCCTACGAAAGCCCCTCGGCGCTGAGAGTTTTAGGCTCCCCGCCCGAGGCGCGCGGGGGCGCCGACGCCTTCGCCTCGGTCCACCCCGGCGACCGCGCGCGCATCGCCGCCGCGTTCGAGGCGCTGCGCGGCGCGCCCGGCCCTGGGCCGCTGGTCGAGTACCGCTACCTCCGGCCCGACGGGCAGTGGCGGCACTTCCAGAGTGTCGGCGAGGACCGCACCGCCGACCCCGAGGTCGGCGGGCTGATCGTCTGCACCCGCGACGTGACCGAGCGCAAGCACGACGAGGAGCGCCTGCGCCTGCTGGAAAGCGTGGTGGTCCACGCCAACGACGCGATCCTGATTACCGACGCCGAGCCGATCGACGGGCCGGACGGCCCGCGCATCCGCTACGTCAACGAGGCGTTCACCCGGATGACCGGCTACGCCCCCGAGGACGTGATCGGCCTCACCCCCCGCATCCTGCAGGGGCCGAACACCGCCCGCGAGCCGCGCGATAAGATTCGCGCCGCGCTGAAGCGCTGGAAGGCGGTCGAGGTCGAACTGCTGAACTACCGCAAGGACGGCACCGAGTTCTGGGTCGAACTCTCGATCGTGCCCGTCGCGGACTCCAACGGCTGGTACACGCACTGGGTCTCGGTGCAGCGCGACATCGGCGAGCGCAAGAAGGTCGAGGCCGCGCTCCAAGCGGCCAAGGACGAGGCCGAGGCCGCCAACCGCGCCAAGTCCGAGTTCCTCTCGCGCATGAGCCACGAGCTGCGCACGCCCCTGAACGGCATCCTGGGCTTCTCGCAAATCCTGCAGATGGAGCCGCTCAGCCGCGAGCACCGCTCGATCGTGGACGACGTGTACGACGCCGGCAAGCGCTTACTCGTGCTCATCAACGAGGTGCTCGACATCTCCAGAGTCGAGGCCGGGGGCTTGCCGCTCTCGATCGAGCCGGTGGCGCTGCACGAGGTGGCGCGCGAGAGCCTGGCCCTCATCGCCCCGATGGCCGCGCGGCGGCGCCTGCACGTCTCGAGCGAACTCGACGCCCGGCGCCCGCTGTACGTGCTGGCCGACCGGCAGCGGCTGGGGCAGGTGCTCCTGAACCTGCTCTCCAATGCCGTGAAGTACAACTCCGAGGGCGGGAGCCTGGTCGTGGGCGCCCGGCCCGACGGGGCCGGCGGCGTCTGCTTAAGTGTGACCGACACCGGCCCCGGCATCCCCGCCGCGCTGATGGGGCGCCTGTTCACCCCATTCGACCGCCTGGGCGCCGAGCGCACCGCCACCGAGGGGACCGGCCTCGGCCTCGCTCTCACCAAGCGGCTCGTCGAGGCGATGCGCGGCGCGGTGGTGGCCGAGTCCGAGCCGGGGCGGGGGACGACGTTCACCGTCACCCTCCCGGTCGCCGCGCCGCCGCCGACCGAGCTGGCGCCGGGCGACCTGGCCGACGACCCCGCCGGCGCCGGGGCGCCCGGCACGCACACGCTCTTGTACATCGAGGACAACCTGGCCAACTGCCGCGTCATCGAACTCGTGCTCGCCCACCGGCCCGGCGTGAAGCTAGTCGCCGCGATGCACGGCGGGCTGGGGGTCGAACTCGCCGCGCAGCACCGCCCGGACATGATCCTGTTGGATTTACACCTGCCGGACATGCCCGGCACCGAGGTGCTAAGGCGGTTGCGAGCCGACCCGGCGACGGCGTCGATTCCCGTGGTCGTGCTCAGCGCCGACGCCACCGCCAGCCAGGTCGAGCGGCTGCGCGCGGCCGGGGTGCGGGACTACCTCACCAAGCCCCTGGACGTGAAGAACTTCTTCCGCGTGCTCGACGAGACCCTGGCCGAGTCGGGCGAGCTAGTCGGCGCGGGGGGGGCGGGGCTGTGATGCCGCCGGCTTCGGGCCGCTTCGCCCCGGTCGCCCCCGCCTCGCTGGCCGGCGGGTTCGGCGCGGCGCGCGTGCTGGTCGTGGACGACGACGAGGCCAACATCCGAGTGCTCCAGCACGTGCTGCGCCAGGCGGGCTACACCGAGGTGCGGGTCACCACCTACTCGCCCTCGGTCGCGGCGCTGTACCTGGAGTTCCAGCCGGACTTGATCCTACTCGACCTGCACATGCCACACCTTGATGGGCTGGGGGTCATGGCCGCGGTCGCGCCTCTCGTGCCCGCCGGGACGTACCTGCCGATCCTGATGCTCACCGCCGATGTCACCGCCGAGGCCAAGCGCGCCGCCCTGGCGTCGGGCGCCACCGACTTCGTGACCAAGCCGATCGACGTGGCGGAGGTGGTCGCGCGCATCAGGAACCTCTTGCACGCGCGCTACCTCAACCAGAACCTGGAGGCCGAGGTGCGGGCGCGCACCGCCGAGGTCGAGAGCGCGCGCATGGAGGTCGTCGAGCGCCTGGCGCTCGCCACCGAGTACCGCGACGACGCCACGGGGCAGCACACGCGCCGGGTGGCCCGCACCAGCGGCCTCCTGGCGCAGCTTTTGGGCGAGCCGCCGAGCGCGGTGGAGCTGATCGAGCAGGCGGCGCCGCTGCACGACGTGGGCAAGATCGCGGTGCCCGACGCGGTGCTCCTGAAGCCCGGCCGGCTGACCCCCGAGGAACTGGCGCTGGTGCGCGCCCACACCACCATCGGCTCGCGCCTCCTCTCCGGCGGGCGCTTCCCGCTGCTGCGGGTCTCCGAGGAGATCGCGCGCACGCACCACGAGCGCTACGACGGCGGCGGCTACCCGGCGGGCCTGGCGGGCGACGCGATCCCCCTCGCCGGCCGCGTGGTGGCGGTGGCCGACGTGTTCGACGCCCTCACCCACGCCCGCCCCTACAAGGAAGCCTGGCCGGTCGCCCGCGCCGTCGCCGAGGTCGCCGCGCAGGCCGGCCGGCAGTTCGACCCCCGCGCCGTCGAGGCGTTCCTAGCGCTGCCCCACGCCGAGCTAGTATAATACGCATCCCGCTAAATAACAGCCGGCACCGCCCGGCGAGTATTTCCTGGGATGCGTATTAATTGCCCGCCGCGACGGTGAACTGGTAGATCGTCGTTTGCTTATACTCGACGCCGGGCTTGAGCACCGTGTTCGGGAACTTCGGCTGGTTGATCGAGTCCGGGAAGTGCTGCGCTTCTAAGCAGAGCGCGCCGTACTGCGGGTAGACCGTCCCGCCCTTGCCCTTCAGGGTGCCGTCGAGAAAATTGCCGCTATAAAATTGCACGCCCGGCTCGGTGGTGAGCATGCGCATCTGCCGGCCCGACTTCGGCTCGGTCACGACCGCGCCGAGGCGCGGCTCGCCGCCCGAAGTGCCGGTCAACACGTAATTGATATCGTACCCCACCGGCTTCGCGTCGATTTCTTTGATGCGGTCGCCGATCGCGTGCGGCTTGCGGAAATCATACAAGGTGCCTTCGACTTTCTGCAACTCGCCGGTCGGGATCAGACCCGCGTCGGTCGCCGTCACCGCGTCGGCGTTCAGTTGCAACTGGTGGTCCAAAATCGTGCCGCCGGACTTCGCGCCGGCGAGGTTAAAATAACTGTGGTTCGTGATATTTAGCGGCGTCGATTTGTTCGACGTGACGAAGTAGTCGATGCGCAGTTCGTTGTTGTTCGTAAGCGTGTAGATCACCGTGCAGTTCACGACGCCGGGGAACCCCTCCTCGCCGTCGGCACTGGTGTACTTCAGCGCGACGGCCGGCCCCATCGGCGTTAAACTCGCAGTGCCGCTCCAGTTGCGCTTGTCGAACCCGACCTTGCCGCCGTGCAGCGAGTGGGGGCTACCGCCGGTGACGGTGTAGGTTTTATTGTCGAGCGTAAACTTCGCGTCCTTGATGCGGTTGGCCACGCGACCGACGATGCAGCCGAAGTACGGACTCGACTTTTGATACTCTTCGACGGTGTCGAACCCGAGTACCACGTCCTCGAATTGGCCGTTGCGATCCGGCGCGGTGAGGTGCGTGACCGTGCCGCCGTAGCTGAGGATGCGCGCCCGCATCCCCGATTTATTGGTGAGCGTATAGGCCGTGACTGGCGCGCCTTCGGCGGTCTTCCCGGCCGGCTCCTCGCCGAACGCGGGGCCGCTGCCGGGCTGGGCGCTAGTGATCGTCATCGGCGCAAGTCCTGTCAGGCAAACGAGTAGGGTAATAGTTCGGCGCATTGCGAAACCCGGAGGTGGGGGAGGGGGCCACCGCCAGGATAGCCCGATTGGGCCGAACGGCCACCGGGCGTACAATGAAATCGGGCGCTGCGCACTGGGTGTGAGATTTCGACATGACCGACCAAAACAAACTATTCGACAGCGGCGACCCGAGTTTATACGAACTCAAAAGTGCCAAGCCCGGCCCAGCCGGGGCGCTGCCGCTCACCGACGAGTTCCTGCGCCACGCCCCGAGTGGTGATTTGTTCGGCTGGACGCAGAACGTCGGCATGGGGCTGTCGCCGTCGCTGCTCGGCTCGCGCGAGTACCTGATCCTCTCCACCCACGGGGGCCTGCGCGACGCCGACGGCTCTCCGATCGCGTTAGGGTACCACTCCGGCCACTGGGAGGTGGGCCTGCTCGTGCGGGCCGCGGCCGAGGAGCTTTCGCGGTTAGGCGCGGTGCCGTTCGCCGGGGCCGTCACCGACCCGTGCGACGGCCGCACCCAGGGCACCGCGGGGATGTACGACAGCCTTCCGTTCCGCAACGATGCCGCGTTAGTCTTCCGCCGCTTGATGCGCAGCCTCCCCACCCGGCGCGGCGTGCTCGGCGTGGCGACCTGCGACAAGGGACTCCCGGCGATGCTGATGGCGCTCGCGTCGCAGCACGACCTGCCCACCGTACTAGTGCCCGGCGGGGTGATGCTCGCGGGGGTGAGCGGCGAGGAGGACACGGGCAAGGTGCAGACCATCGGCGCGCGCTACGCCAACGGCGAGATGACGCTCGACGAGGCCGCCGCTGCCGGGTGCCATGCCTGCGCCTCGCCCGGCGGGGGGTGCCAGTTTCTGGGCACCGCCGCGACCTCGCAAGTGGTAGCCGAGGCGCTCGGCCTCACACTGCCGCACTCGGCGCTGGCGCCGTCGGGCCAGCCGATCTGGCTCGACATGGCCCGCCGCAGCGCGCGCGCCCTCCAAGCCCTCGACCGGGCCAAACTCACGACCAAGGACATTCTGACGCCGGGGGCGTTCAAGAACGCGATGGCCGTGTACGCCGCGTTCGGCGGCAGCACGAATTTGCTCATCCACACCCCGGCGATCGCATTCCACGCCGGCGTGCCGCGCCCCACGGTGGCCGACTGGACGGCGGTCAACCGCAAGGTGCCGCGCCTGGTGGACGCACTGCCCAACGGCCCCGCCGGGCACCCCACGGTGCGCGTGTTCCTCGCCGGCGGCGTCCCCGAAGTCATGCTGCACCTGCGCGACATGGGACTGTTGGACCTCGCCTGCCTGACGGTCAGCGGCAAACCGCTAGGCGAAGTGCTCGACTGGTGGCAGTCGTCCGAGCGGCGCGCCCGCCTGCGCCGGCACCTCGCCGAAGTCGATGGCGTGGACCCCGAGCGCGTGATCTACTCGCCGGCGGCGGCGCGCGCGGCGGGGCTGACGAGTACGATCACGTTCCCGACCGGCAACATTTGCCCCGAGGGGAGCGTCATCAAGTCCACCAGCATCGACCCGCGCGTCGTCGGCGCCGACGGGGTGTACCGCAAGACGGGGCAGGCGCGGGTGTTCACCACCGAGCGCGCCGCTATCGCCGCCCTGAAGGGGCAGGGCGTTCCGGTGAAGGCCGGCGACGTGTTAGTGCTGTGCGGGCGCGGCCCGGCCGGCAGCGGCATGGAGGAGACCTACCAGCTCACCAGTGCCTTGAAGTTCCTGCCCTGGGGCCGCGAGGTCGCGGTCGTCACCGACGCGCGCTTCAGCGGGGTGAGTACCGGCGCCTGCGTCGGGCACGTCGGCCCCGAGGCGCTCGCCGGCGGGCCGGTCGGCAAACTGTTGGACGGCGACCTCATCGAACTCGTCATCGACCGGGTGAACCTCTGCGGCTCGGTCAACCTCGTCGGCGACGCCTCGGGGCAGCACGGCGTGGCGTGGGGCGACGCCGAACTCGCGCGCCGGCCGCTGCGGGGCGACCTCGCGCCGGACCCCCTGCTGCCGGCCGACACGCGGCTGTGGGCCGCGCTGCAGCAGGCGAGCGGCGGCGTGTGGGCCGGGTGCGTGTACGACCCCGACGCCATCGTCGCGCGGCTCAATCATTCGCACTAATTACGCCGGCGCCTCGGAGTGTTTTTTCCACTCCTGCAACTTGCGGTACAGCGTGCGCTCGCTGATTTTCAGCGCCTCCGCCGCTGCCTCGCGGTTGCCCCCGGCGAGTTCGAGCGCGCGCTCGATGTAGTAGCGCTCGACCTCCTCGATGGGGCGCCCCACGAGGCCGTCTGCCCCCGCGCCGGGCTTGGTTTCGTGAGAGCCGAGGCCGGCGTCGTCGGGCACGTCGTCCCAGTCGAGGCGCGAGTCGGTGTCGAGTACCACCAGACTTTCGAGCGTGTTGCGCAACTCGCGCACGTTGCCGGGCCACGGGTGCGCGATCAGCGCGTTGCGCAGCGGCTCGGCGAGCGTGAGGTTTTGCCGGCTATATTTTGCGGCCAATTCTTTAAGAAAATGATTCAATAATAGTGGGATGTCCTCGCGCCGCTCGCGCAGCGGCGGCAGGCGCACCACCCCGACCTTCAGCCGGTGGTACAGGTCGCGGCGGAACTTGCCGTCCTCGACCATCTGTTCGAGGTTCTGGTTGGTCGCGGCGAGCAGCCGCACGTCCACGCGCACGGGGTCGTTGGCGCCGATGCGCACCACCTCGCCGTTCTCGAGTACGCGCAGTATTTTCGCCTGCAGACCCAGCGGCATGTCGCCCACTTCGTCTAAAAACAAGGTTCCCTGGTGCGCGTGCTCGAACCGCCCTTTGCGCGCGCCCTTGGCGCCGGTGTACGCCCCCTCCTCGTGGCCGAACAAGTCGTCGTCGAGTAGATTTTCGTTGAGCGCCGCGCAGTTCATCGCAATGAACGGCTTCGACTTGCGCGGGCTATTATTGTGCAGCGCCTTCGCGGCCAACTCCTTGCCGGTGCCGTTCTCGCCGAGGATGAGGATCGGCGCGGGGCTGGG
>CAXTPM010000262.1:0-1554 GCA_964245865.1 uncultured Fimbriiglobus sp.
GATCCGTCGTCACTGCCAAACCCTCAGAAATGTAAGGTTTGAGGCGGTCGCTGGTCAGGAATGGGGCCGTTCCGATACGGCTTTGATTGTCGATTGTACTGCGGCGCATCGTACCACGCCCGAACGCGTCTCCAGTACCGCTGCGGCAGACACGCGCTAGTCGTAGTCGCGTCGCCTCTGCACAACTGCCGGGGCGGCCATCTCCGCTATGCGCTCGAGCAACTGGCCCACGTCGTGCGCCCCCACCACCCACTGCCCGTCGAGCTTCCCGGCGAGTCGCGTGCGCGCTAGGTACGCCCGGCCCCGCATCGTCAGCCGGTGGGCCCCCCGTGCTCCAGGATCAGCGCCCTGAGCGCCTTGGCCCGCCCCGCCGGGTCAGCGAGCCGGTGTGCGGCGTACCGCTCCACAGCGAGCGCGTCGAACTCCTCTCCGGGCATGATCCGCGCCGCGAAAAGGCCTTCTAGGAGCTACGCGGCAATCCGGCGCTCGGCCTCGGTCACGGTGCGGCCCCGGCGAAGTAGCGGGCGTTCTGGTGCGACGTTGCAGTTTCGCAAGCTGTCACTCTCCGCGCTGCATCAGCGTGCGGCTAAACTGACTGCCGGGGCGGCGATCTGGCATCGCGTTGACCAGGCCGGAGTCGTCAATGGAAGCGGCGGCTGTGTTGATCCTTTTGACGTTCGGTTCCGCGGTCGTCGCCTCCGGGTTCGGCATCGCCGCGGTGGTGCGAGGCCGGGTCCGAGTCACCCGGCGCCGGGAGTGGGTCGGCACCCGCGCGCGGCTGGTCGGGGTCGCGTACACGGCGGCGTCCGGCGCCTACTGGTGGTGGCTGGACCGCCTGTGGTTGAGCTACGACCGCTGAACGTCCCGGCCGTTCCGCGTGCTTCTCTAGCTCGCGGCCTCCACGTCGTCGAACGCCAACTGCACGGTGAAGGGGTCGGCCACGCGGTAGCAGTGCTTGCCGGCCTCGGTGTCGCGCGTGAGCACGTGCTTGTCGGCCAGCGCCTCCAACTCGGCGGGCTTGAACTTGGCGTCGAACTTGTCCTCGTAGCGGTCCTTGAGCGCGGATGCCGGCACCACCGCGCCGAGCCCGCTTTCGTCGTCGGTGCGGTGTCCTCGCGCGTAGTCCCAGACGGCCCACAGTGCCATCTTCTGCTGGGGGGTGAGGTTCAGGCTCTTGGTGGCCACGGGCGCGTCTCCGGCGCGGGCCGGCGATCTTGCCGGGTACCGCGACGGATAGTGTACGCAGTAACAGTAGTGGCGACTAGGCCGGTAGAGCATTCGATCCGGCCGCTGGTCCTATTGCGGCGCCGGCGGGTCGAACCGCAGTTCGTCGTCGGCGATCGGCACCCCCACCTCCGGCCGGTAATCCGTGACGCTCTCCGTGCGGAACGTGTCGAACTGGGCCGACTCCTCGATCCGCCGGAGCAGGCAAGACCCCCGCTCGACCCACAGCGTCAGCGGGCCGCGCGTGGGCGGCGTGAGCTGACGGCCGGCGAGGCGGAAGAAGCGCTCGCGCTGCCGCTCGTCCTCAGCCGGGTCGGGCGGCGGCGTTGC
>CAXTPM010000262.1:1564-7135 GCA_964245865.1 uncultured Fimbriiglobus sp.
CCGGTCGCCGGTAATCAGCAACTGCCGGCGCAGGCCGATCGCGCGCAGATCCTCGACAGCGGCGCGCGCTTCCGGCCGGACCTGATCGGCCAGCAGCAACCAGCCGAGGAAAATGTCGCCGCGCGAGACGCCGGCGAGCGGGCCGGAATGGTCGGGCGGCGGCGTTGCCGCCCGCTGCCCGGAAAGCCGGTGGCAATCGGCCCCGTCGATCGACCCGTCTTCGAGGGCGGCGAGGCCCATTAGCCCCGTCAGCCAAGACCGCCCCAAGTGGCCGGGCATGAGCAGGGCGGGTACGGTCCTGGACGACCCGCCCGACACCCCGGCCGCGGCCGCCAGCCCCATGGCCAGCGACTCGGGCGTCTTGGCGCCGGGGGTCACGTCCCACCAGCTACGGGTGTCGTCGCCGTGCGCCCAGATTAGGTACCGGTACCACTCCCGCTCGCCGATCCGGTCCCGGAACTCGAACCGGAACCGCTCGCCCCGGACGAAGGCCGTCTCGAACGGCTTCGCCACCGTGCGCGGCGGCCGGTCGGGGCGGACGAACACCGTCTCGACCCGCCCGGCGTCCCTGTAACTTGGGAAGGCGGCGTACGCGGCGGCCGTCTCGGCGAGGACTTGCTCCGGTGCCATGCCACCCCCGAGGCCGATTACCGCGCCGCGGGCGACCGGGGCGCGAGCCGATTACCTGACGATCCGTCCGCCGCCGTTGTAGGGCGCCGGGGGCGGGGCGTCAGCGGGAGATTGGGCGGCAAGGTGGCTAGCCGTCGTCACACTCCGACCCCACGCATTGCATCCACGCGCTTCGGGTGGTCGTGCAGCCCCGCCCAGTGCGGCGCCTCGAGCCCAGCCATCAGCCTCAACTCGCCCCGGTCCTTGGCGCTCCACCACTGGTCGTTGCACGCCCGCGGCAACTCGTGGAGCCGGAACCCGTGCTGCGCGATCCGCACGTTGATGAGGTACTGTCCGGGCCAGTAGGCCGGTCTCCCATGCGCGTCGGGAGGGTACGGGCACGCCGGCGGAATCTCGGGGGCCGGTTCGATCCGGCCCTGTCGGCCGTCCCCACCGGGGGCTAGACTAGTCCGCGGGGACGCGCCGCCGGCCCCCACCCGCCAGGAGCCGCACCCGTGACCGCGCCCGCCGAACTGAAGCTCGTCCGCCTCGAGGACCGCATCACCCCGACCACGCTCGGCCCGCCGAACGCCGTGCCGCTGAACAGCCAGATCACGACGGTCACGGCGCGGAGTGTGTACGACATCGACCTCGGGATCAACCTAAGCACCCCGAACGGCCCGGACCTGATTCTGGGCGGCTCGAACGCCAGTACCGGGGCGCTGGTGGAGGTGTACCTCGCGGACGGCAAGGGCGGGTTCGCCCCGGACCCCGTCTCGCGCGTCGACCTCGACGCCGGCGGGGTGGGCAACCGCCTCAAAGCCCTGAACATCGGCGGCACCCTACGGTCGCTCCTCGCCGGCAGCAGTTCCATCGTCGCGGCCCTCGGGGGCGGCACCGACCCGGCCGGGAACCCCGTCGGCGCCGGCCTGGTGACCATCTTCGGCGACGGGAGCGGCGTCTTCACCGCCCCGACCACCGGCAACCTGCTCGACCTCACCGGCCAGTTCGACGGCGTCCCGGCGCGCGTGTACGGCGCCGCCCTGCCCGACGCGAACGGGAGCCCGATCGGCGGCGTGTTCGTCCAGAACGCCGCCGGCGCGCTGGTCGGCGTGCGCTACACCACCGACGGCGCGGTCGGCCCGGTCGTCGGCAGCCCCTTCCCGGCAGGCACGACGCCGGTAGCCGGGGTGGCGCCGCTGGGCGTCCAGGTTTTCCCGTACGACGGTGCGACCTACATCGCCGACCTTACGACCGGCCCCGCCGGGGCCGGCCTCTCGGTCAGCAAGTTTGTGGCGAACGGTTTTGCGCCGGCCAACTTTGTGCCGCTGCCCGCCGGCGCCAAGCCGGTCGATCTCGTCCAGGCGGGCTACTTCGAAGACCTGACCGGCGACATTTACCCCGACCTCGTGGTGCTGGACGCGCGCGGCCTGCTGTTCGTCGCGCCGGGGGGCAAGGCGGGCGGGTACGCCTTCGGCGCGCCCGTACCGCTGCCGGGCTTTGCCGGTGGCGTGACGAACCTCCTCGGCCTGAAGCCCGTCCCCGGCGGCGCCATCGACATCGGCCTGCTCGACGCCCCCACCGGTACGGTCGCAATCGCCACGGCCAGGGGAGACGGCGGCACGGGCTTCACGATTACGGTCGGCCCGGCGCGGTCCCTCGGCGGGCCGGTCGCCTACGCCTCGCTCGCCAGCCCGCGCCTCGAGAGCCCCACAGGCGTCGTGGCGCAACTGGCCGGCGGCGCGGTCGTCACCTCGCTGAATAGCGGCAACCTGACGAACCTCGCCCTGACCCCCGTGCATGACTACGCCTACTCGGGCGATCCGGTGACGTTCTCCGTCACCGCGAGTAGCGCGAACGGCCAAATCCCGACGGGCACCGTGAGGTTCGTCGATGGCCAGCGGACGATCGGGTTTGCCAGACTGGGCGCCGACGGCCGGGCCACGTTCTCCGTCACGGGGCCACAATCGGTGCGGGCGGAGTACGCCGGCGCCGACGGGTTCGAGCCCGCCGTGTCGAACTACGCGTCATTCGAGAAAACCCCCAGCGCCGACAACGACTACTACGTCCCGTACAACACGTACACGGCCCTGACCGCCTCCGCGCCGGTCGCCGCGCTGGGGTCGCCGGTGACGCTGACCGCCACCGTGACGTACTTCAACAGGAGTCAGACCGCTGCCGTGGCGTACGGCACCGTGGCGTTCTACGACGGCGAGGTCCAGATCGGCTCCGCCACGCTCGGGCCGGGCGCCCCGGCGGTCCTGACGACCACGGCGTTCGTGCCGCCGGGGGCGACCCTGAGCGCCCGCTTCGTCGGCACCCGCGGGCTGTACCCGAGCGCCTCCGCGCCGGTGGCCCTCACCGTCTACTCGGGGGCCGCGCCGGCGGCGACCGCCACGGCCACGACGCTCGCGACCTCGGTGCCGAGCGCCCCCCTCAGCTCGGCGGTGACGCTGACCGCGACCGTGACGGCCACCGGCGGGCGGGTGCCGTCCGGGTCGGTGGCGTTCTTCAGCGGCTCGCAGCAGATCGGCACGGCGGCGCTCGACGCGGCAGGCCGGGTGTCGTTCACCACCACCGGGCTGCCGGCGGGGGGCGCGGCCTACAGCGCGCAGTTCCTCGGCACCGCTGACCTCTTCGCCAGCACCTCGGCGCCGGCGTTCGTGGCGGTCAGCCCCCCCGTGACCCCGCCAGTCACGCCGCCCGTGACCCCGCCCGTCACGCCACCGGCGGCCCCGCCGGTCACGCCGCCTACTACCCCGCCCGTGACTCCTCCCGTGACCCCGCCGGCCGTGCCGCTGGCGTTCGCGGCCGGGGCGGGCGGCGCCGGCGGGGCGGTGGTCTTCGGCAATGGGGGAGCGACGACGTTCGCCTCGAACCCCCTGGCCGACTTCCCCGGCGGCACGCGCGTCGCCGCCGCGGATGTCAACGGCGACGGGGTGGCGGACCTCGTGGTGGGGGCAGGCCCCGGCGGCGGCCCGCGCGTGGTGGTCATCGACGGGGCTACTCAGCAGGTGCTCGCCGACTTCTTCGCGTTCGAGGGCACCTTCACGGGCGGCGTGTTCGTCGCGGCCGGCGACCTCGACGGCGACGGCAAGGCCGACGTGGTGGTGACGCCCGACCGGGGCGGCGGCCCGGTGACGGTCGTCTACTCCGGCGCCAGGCTCGCCGCAGGGCTGGGCGAGGGAGCCTCGGTCGCGCGCTTCTTCGGCATCGACGACCCGAACTTTCGGGGTGGCGCCCGCGCGGCGGTGGGTGACATCAACGGCGACGGCCGGCCGGACCTGGTCGTGGCGGCGGGGTTCGGCGGGGGGCCGCGCGTGGCCATCTACGACGGCCGCACCGCCTTCGCCGCCCAGCCGACCCACCTGGTCAGCGACTTCTTCGTGTTCGAGCAGACGCTGCGCAACGGCGTGTTCGTCGCGGCGGGGGACCTGGACGGCGACGGGTCCGCGGAGCTGGTGGTCGGCGGGGGGCCGGGCGGGGGGCCGCGCGTGCTGGCCCTCAGCGGCCGCGCGCTCTCCGGCGGCGACACCGGCACCTCGGTCGCCAACTTCTTCGCCGGCGACCCGAACTCGCGCGGCGGCGTGCGCGTGGCGGTGCGGCCGGGGTCCGACGCCGCGGCCCGCCTCGTCACCGGCAGCGGCGAGGGCGAGCCGGCGGTCGTCAAGCTCTACACCGGCGCCCAGGCCGCGGGCGGGGCTGCGCCGGAACTCGCGCTGACGCCCTTCGGCGGCGGCAACCTGCGCGACGGCGTGTACGTGGGGTGAGCCTCAGGCCGGGCAGGTGCAGGGTCACGCGCCAGGCGGGCGGGACTGGCGTGGTCGCAGCGGACTCGCGCGCGCGGCGAACCGGGCCGGGGTGTCGAGTGCGGGGTGCGGGATGCGGGCACTGCGGCGACCGGGCGTGGCCACCAGGCCCATCGCCTGCCAGCGCCTCAGTTCCGACGGCGCGACGCGGAACCCCACGGGTTACTGCCTCGGCTTCGGGGCGAGGCCGTCCCGCACCAGCGCGGCGATGCGCTGCAACTCGCCGAGCGACGACTGGAGCAACTGCCGCTGCAACTCCTCGATGGGCGTGGTGTTCAGCGCCGCCATCTGGAGTTGCTTGGCGAAGTCAACCCCGCCGCCGACGGACTGAGCCTTGCCACCCGCGCCCATGGCGAGTTCGCGGGTCATCAGCTCGATGCCGCCCGCGAGCCGGTCGGCCAGGCTCCCCGTGCCCGTCAGCCCCGCGCCCGGCTTGTTCTCGCCGAGGCCCCCGCCGGTCGTGATCGGCTTCGGCTCGCCCGCCGCCGGGGCCAGCGCCTCGCCCGCCGCCTTCTTCGACGCGCCGAACACCCGCTGGACGAACTCCGCCATCTTCAAGGCGCCCCTGGTGACGGCCTCGACCCACTCTTGCAGCGCGGGGAGCATTTGCTCGCCCACATAGCCGGCGAGTGCTGCAATCGCCCCGCCGAACGTCACGAACACGGGCAGCAGGAACAGGCCCAGCGTGCTCCCCAAGAGGGAGAACGCCTTGCCGACCGCCGAGTAGCCGGATGTCTGCGAATTGATCGCCGCGCTTACTACGGCGACGGGGCTGAGGTAGCGCGTCAGTGATCCGGCGAGCACGTTGAAGACACTCGCCCCGGCGTCGAACACCTTCATCGCGCCGACTGCCACGATGCCGGCGATGCCGCCCGCCAAGCCCGCCGCCGCGCCCCCGCCCGCCACCGAAGCGCCCGCCCGCGCGCCGCCCCCGAACCCGCCCGCCTTCGCGGCGGCGCGGATTTGCGTGAACCGCCTGCCGGCACCCTGGGCCAGTCGGCCGGCAGTTCTGGCGAGGCGACCGCCCGACTCCCCGACCCGGCCGATCGCGCCCCGCGTCGCCTTGGCGCCAGCCGGGCTGATGGCCGACTTGCCCAACTCCTTGAGCGCGGCGAACAGGTCTTTGAGTTGCGCCGCCGGCCCGGCCGCGTCC